>CALBPX010000133.1 GCA_937899055.1 uncultured Bacteroidales bacterium | reverse complement strand
GAGCCGGATGTTGAAAATAAAATTAAAAAATGCTCGGTTTTTACCGGCTAAAACACAAGAGAAGGATTAATCAATTGAGCATTCAACTCCAACTCTCCTCCTCTCCAAACTTGATATGTAACATCGAGATAGGCAAAATGGTCAAAATATGAATGTGTAACAATAGGACTCTTGAACTCATTCCACCCAATACGATATGTTACATCAATCATTAATTTTGTATTTGGACGCCACATAAATGAAGGGCTCACAAACAACTTTTTTGCTTTTATTCCATTTTCGTAAGTATTGAGTAAGCGTCCGTCTTCCAGAGTTTTTGTTGTTGCAAAAACCCCGTTTGATGAATTATATTAGCCGCAAATTTAAATAAACCCTATGATTTATGTATTTCAGGATAGACTAATATGAAGAAATTATGTGACTTAGCGCTATGGAAGGATGGCTCTTGCCATTGTCAGGCTAAATCACAAAGAGCTTTGTAAGCAAGGAGTTAAGGAGGGAGCCGTCAGTTGAGTTGCCGCCGTAGTTGCTCTTGGACTTGAGATCTGTGTCTTTCATCAGCGATATTACCCCCATTGTTTTCTGAAGCGGGAAGTTTCTGGCAGCAGTCTGGTACTCTTTTACCCTTTGAGTTCCAAACACTCCGGCCCTCATGCAAGCCTGGAAGAAATCTCGCTCTCCGGCACTCAGATGAGCCTCAACCGTAAGAAGCTGGTTGAAGTAGAAGAACATTGCACCCAGAGTTGCCTGAATGGGATATTTTTTTGAGTTGGAAGCAAAGACTTCAGCAATGGAAAAGGCCCTGAGGATGTTCCGTTCACCTATGGCCTTACAGAGTTCAAACGGGTTAAAGTCTCTTGAAATGCCAATGTTGATTTCTACATCGCGGCCCCTGATTACGGTGCCGTCCGTGCCTTTGATGAGTTTATCTATCTCCAGAGCTATCTTCCTCAGCGATACCCCTGCACTCTGGGCAAGAAGCTGTGCCGCATCAGGCTCTATGCTGTAGCCCAAAGAGCGCACATGGGCGGTTATCCACTGGGGAACCTTCCACTCGTCAAGCAGATAGGATTCCAGAACTTCTGCCTTGTCTTTGAGGCTTTTGTAAAACACTGTGCGTTTGTCAAGATTCTTGCCGGTAAAACTCAGGACAAGAATGGTGTCCGGAGCCGGAACCTTGAGGTAATACTCAAATGGCTGCAAAGATGAGAGTTGCTGGGCTTCCTTTACAATTATCAGCTGATAAGGGCTTGCTACCGGATATCTTCTGCAAAGGCAGACAATCTGCCCGGCATCTGTTTCATTGCCATATACTATGCTGAGGTTAAAGTCTTTCTGACTGTCATCCAGGACATTGGCATTAAGTGCTTCTATGATGGCATCTGAATAATAGGGCTCCTCGCCTGCAAGCACATATATGCCCGCAAACTTCTTTGCACGGATATTGTCCATAATCTGCTGGAACTTCCTTATGCTGCCTTCCTTGTCAACTTTCTGCGCCATCGGCTTTTATATAAACTTCATTCCTTTAGGAGTCCTTGAAACGCACCTTCAAAGTTACAAGGAGGTTCCAAATATTCCAAATCTATACAAATAAAATCTATTCTTATCTTTGTGTTGTATTGCTATCGTGAAACACGGCAGACTGCATTTATGGAACAAGTATTTGACCCGCTGAGAAAGAAATATGTGGCTCTGACTCCGGAAGAAAATGTCCGGCAGCAGTTCATCCGCTACCTCAATGAAAAGAGGGGCTGGCCGCTGCACATGATGATGAGCGAAACAGAAATTTCTCTCGGCGATGTACGCCTCCGCTGCGACATTGTCTGCTACGGCAAAATTCAGAAATCTGTACCGGCAGACGGGAACTCCGCAGACACCTCTGGCAAACTGGCCCCGGTAATGATTGTGGAATGCAAGAGGCCGTCTGTAAAAATTTCTTCCAAGACATTTGAGCAGATTTGGAACTACGCCCTGATACTCAAGGTGGAATATCTGGTGGCAACCAATGGTGTAAAAACCTTTGCCTGCCGATATGACGGACAGAAGAAACAGTATGTTTTCATCGGCGATATTCCCTCATACGATAAACTTACGGACAATGAGCTACAGTAACGACACATTTCTTAAAGACAAGATATTCAGGATAATCTCCGAAACTGCCGCTGAACATGGCGTAAGGGCATTTGTCATTGGAGGCTTTGTAAGAGACTGTTTCCTTCAAAGGCCGCGCAACGATATAGACATAGTTGTGGAAGGCAGCGGAATAGAGATTGCCAATGCCGTAGGAAAGAAGGTCCGCAGCAAGGTTTCTGTTTTCAAGAACTTTGGTACGGCCATGTTCAAGTGGAACGGCATAGAGATAGAGTTTGTGGGGGCAAGAAAAGAGTCCTACAGCCACAATTCCAGGAAGCCCATCGTAGAAAACGGAACGCTGGAAGATGACCAGAAGCGCAGAGACTTTACCGTAAATGCCCTTGCATTCTCGCTCCAGGAAGAGGATTACGGCAATCTGGTGGATCCGTTCGGAGGTGTGGCGGACCTGCAGAAAGGGCTGCTGAGAACCCCTTTGGATCCGGATGTCACCTACTCCGACGATCCGCTCAGGATGATCCGTGCCATCAGGTTTGCAACCCAACTGAATTTTACCATAGTTCCTCAATCTATCGAGAGTATAAAAAGGAACCGTGGGAGGCTGGAAATCCTCAGCCGTGAGAGAATCGCTGAGGAAATGCACAAGATACTCCTCAGCCCCAAGCCTTCAATTGGGCTTGAACTTTTGCAGCAGACGGGTTTGCTGGAACTTTTCCTGCCCCAGATTTCGGCCCTCAAGGGCGTTGAGACTATGGAAGGCAAAGGCCACAAGGAGAACTTTGCCCATACACTCCAAGTAGTGGACAACATAGCCCCGCATACAGACAACCTGTGGCTGAGATGGGCCGCTCTGCTGCACGACATAGGTAAGCCTGCAACCAAGAAATACGAATCCGGAACCGGATGGACTTTCCACGGCCATGAATTTGTAGGCTCAAAGATGGTACCCGCAGTGTTCAAGCAGTTGAAAATGCCCCTGAACGAAAAGATGAAGTATGTACAAAAACTCGTGGCCCTGCATCTTAGGCCGATAGCCCTTGTAGATGAAGGAGTTACCGATTCTGCCGTAAGAAGGTTGCTGTTTGATGCAGGAGATGACATAGATGACCTGATGACGCTTTGCCAAGCCGACGTTACCTCAAAGAACGAGGCCAAGGTCAGGCGCATTCAGTCCAATTTCCAGCTTGTTAAGCAAAAACTCATAGATGTAGAGGCCAAAGATGCCATAAGAAACTTCAAGAACCCTGTTACAGGAGAACTTGTAATGGAATATTACGGACTGGAACCCGGCCGCGAGATAGGCATCATCAAAGAATTTGTAAAGGAAGCCATTCTGGACGGCAAAATCGGAAACAACTTTGACCAGGCATTTGAACTAATGAAAATCAAAGGTGCAGAAATGGGCCTTGTACACAAGGAGTGAGCCTGTTTGAGACTTTACAAAATATGGTTTGAACGGTCTAAGACTCGTAATTTGAAATAACTTTGATATGAAAAGAATTCTAATGGTATTGGCTGTTGCCTTCATGGCTTTGTCAACGGCAATGGCGCAGGAAAACAATCCTCAGGACAAAAATGAGGGCAGACCGCAAGTAATGTCCTCAAAGGAAAGGGCTACAAGAGAAGCCGACCGCCTGAAAAAAGAACTCAATCTTACGGACAAACAGTACAAGAAGGTTTACAAGGCCTATCTGAACCAGAACAAAGAATTTGAAAATCTCAGGTCTCAGAACGGCAATAACGGGCAAAGGCCGCAGGGTATGGGTCCCGGTGGCGGAGGCCAAAGACCTCAAGGTATGGGCGGACAGAGGCCGCAGGGCATGGGAGGCCAGAGACCTCAAGGCATGGGCGGACAAAGGCCAGATGGCATGGGTCCACAAGGTGGGCAAAGACCTCAGGGCATGGGTCCCCAAAGCGATCAGATGAAACAAATCAGAGAAAAAACAGACAAGAAGCTGAAGAAGATCCTTACTGCTGAGCAGTACGACAGGTATGAGAGCCTTCAGGCCGAAAGAGAAATGAGAGGCGGCAACCGCCCAAGCAATGCTCCGGACCAGAGGCCGGAAGATGCCCCAAGGCCTGAGAACTAAACTCTTCAAAGAATCTATGAAACATATTTTAGCCTTGGCTATTACGGCATTTGTCCTGCTTGGAACAGCAACTGTTTTCGGGCAGGACAAATCTGCTGAAAGAAAGGTCCACTACACCGGAACCTTTCCTAAAAACACATCCTACATAGTTGTTTCCAAACAAGACCTTACATTAAGCGTATATGCAAAGGTCAACGGAGAAAAGACACTCATCGCTGAGTATCCTGTATGTATAGGAAAGAACAAAGGCAACAAACAGAAGAAAGGAGACATGAGAACCCCCGAGTCTGACGAGGGCAAGCCGTTCAAAATCTCGCAGATACAACCCTCCGGATACTGGAGGCACGACTTCAAAGACGGCCGTGGCAACATACTCGCCTACGGCAAATGGTTCCTCCGGCTCAATACCTACAAATGGAGCAGCATAGGAATCCACGGTAGCACAAACAACGAGGCCAGCGTGCCAGGAAGGGGCAGTGAGGGCTGCATACGCCTCCGCGATGAAGACATCATCCACCTGAAGGAAAACTATGCCTGGGTGGGTATGCCGGTTACAATCCTGCCGGATTGATTATTTTCTTAACTTGCAACAGACAACAACGGATACAATTATGAAAAACTACAAAGACATCAGCCGCCGCAAGGCCCTTAAAATGTTGGGTTTAGGCGCAGCGGCCCTGGCAGCCGGCACTATTGAATTCAAGAACAACCCGTTTTTGGGCAACCTTCAGGCAAAGGCCCTGGACGGAGAAATCACACCTGTTGACAAAAAGCTCAACTACAAGAGTGGCGAAATGGTTTCCATGATAGGTTTCGGCTGCATGAGATTCCCTACAAACGGCCCCGGCAGGAACGCTCCCATTGATGAATCCAAGGCGCAGGAACTGGTTGACTACGCCTATGCCCACGGCATCAACTACTACGACACCGCCTACGGCTACCATGGAGGCAAGAGCGAAGGCGTAATCGGACGGGCCCTCAAGAAATATCCAAGGAACACCTGGATACTGGCGGACAAGATGCCCTCCTACATGATAAAGGCAAAGGATCAGGTTCCGAAAATCTTTGAAGAGCAGCTGCAAAGGTGCGGAGTAGATTACTTTGACTACTACCTGCTACATACGATTTCAAGCATACCCTCATACGAAAAAGTATATGAAGAGTTTGGCGGATACAACTATTTGGCCGAGCAGAAAAAGAAGGGCAGAATCAAGAACCTCGGATTCTCCTTCCATTCAGACCGCAAATGCTGGGACCACATAATTGACAAGCATCCTTGGGACTTTGTGCAAATTCAGCTCAACTACATAGACTGGAAAGAAGACGGCGAATATCTATACAACTCGCTGGCGGAAAGAAAGATTCCGGCAATAATCATGGAACCTCTGCTGGGCGGAAGGCTGGCTTCGTTGAACGAATCTGCCAACAAGCTGCTCAAGGCAAAGAATCCGGACCTCAGCATTGCGTCCTGGGCTTTCAGGTATCTGGGCTCGCTTGATAACGTCCTGGTCAGCCTGAGCGGTATGACATACATGGAGCATCTTGTAGATAATGTCAAGACATTCACCAACTTCAAGCCCCTGACCCTGGACGAGCACACTACCCTCCAAAAGGCCATACTCGAATACCAGAACTTCAAGAGAATCAACTGCACGGCCTGCCGCTACTGTATGCCTTGTCCGTTTGAAGTGGAAATACCTTCTGTGTTTGCAACTTACAACAAGCTCATAATGGAGGGCAATGTTCCGAACAAAGAAACCCAGAACCCAGAAGAATACGCCGCAAAGAAGGCCACATTTGCAGATGCCTTCCGCAAGGAATTCTCAAACGGCGGCGGCCCAGCAGACTGCGCCGGTTGCCAGGAATGCCTCAGCAAGTGCCCTCAGCATCTGCCAATACCAGACCTGATGGAAAAGATCAGCAGCGAGTTCTAATCACCTTTTCCTAATATTGATCTACAAGTCTGCTGCACGGTTGGTGGAAAAAGTGTACCTTTGCACTCGACATTCGTTGTAAAAAGTGCGGAGACAACACGATTATTCGTTTGAAAAAGTGCGTTGCAATAATGTATTTTCATTGAAAAAAGTGTATTTCGCAGTCATAATTCTTTTGAAGGTATGCTGAAAAGAAAAATTGAGAACGTACTTGGCACGTGGAAAGGCACAGCTGGACACAAGCCTTTGGTGATTATGGGAATACGTCAATGTGGCAAGACATATATTGCTACGCATTTTGCCTCCGAAAACTACAAATCGGTTGTGTACATCAATTTCATCAAACAACCAGAGCGTATCGATGCGTTTCTGGGTTCAAAAGATGTAAATACCATTTTGCTTAACCTTTCCGCTCAAATACCAGATGTCGCCTTTACTCCAGGCGACACATGTTTCATTTTTGATGAAATCCAAGAGTGCCCGGAGGCTCGTACTTCTCTTAAATTCTTTAAGGAGGATGGCCGTTTCGATGTCATAGCCACTGGTTCGATTCTGGGTGTACAGGGCTATGGAGACGAACTTAGGAAACAGCATCGAAGACTGAAGAGCAAGAAAGAACCTGGTATAAATTCCGTTCCCGTAGGTTACGAAGAAATTATAAAAATGTATCCTTTGGATTTTGAAGAATTCCTTTGGGCGAATGGATTGAGCGAACAGGTAATTGAGGCTTTGAAGGTATGCTATCATAACGAGAAGCCTGTTCCGCAAGGCATGCATGTGGCGATGAGGAGATTGTTAAACCTCTATGTTGCGGTCGGAGGACTACCTGACGCCATCAACGCTTTTCTCAAAACAAACAATATGAACGAGGTGAGCAATGTTTACAAGTCCATCTTGAAGGAGTACCGAGACGACATGGTAAAATATGCTCCTGACAAAGACAAGCCACATATCCGCGAATGTTTTAACTCCATTCCCAAGCAGCTGGCCAAGGAAAACAAAAAGTTCATGTACAACAAAGTAAAACCAGGAGGAAGGAGTGATATATATATGGGATCTCTTCAGTGGCTGGAAGATGCCGGAATCATCTGCCGCTGTTATAATACCGACATCACGGGACTTCTGATGGAAGGTAACGCAAAAGACAATGTATTCAAGGTCTATATGGCAGACATTGGCTTGCTCATTGAAATGCTTGGACCTGGCACCCGTGCAGACATTCTGCAAGGCAATCTTGCCGGCTTCAAAGGGGCCATCTTCGAGAACTTGATGGCAGACACACTTCACAAGAAAGCACAGAACCTGTATTATTTTCAGAAAGATTCTGGTTTGGAGTTAGACTTCCTTGTACGTTTGAACGGAGAATGCGTTCCTGTTGAAGTAAAGGCAAAGTCGTCAAAGTCAAAAAGTACCAAGACTGTCTTAAATCATCCGGAGAAGTACCATATCCAACAAGCAATTAAGTTCGGAGATTACAACATTGGAAGAGAAGGCAGGCTGCTGACACTACCCACATATATGCAGTTCCTTCTAAATTTGGAACCTGAGGAAGTCTTCATTGAGCCAATAGACTTGGATACATTAAATACTCTTGCAAAAGAGATATTGAACGAATAATATTTGACGGCAACCGTTGATGGATCTACCGACACCGGAAGGTATTGCTTATCCGTTGCTCTTTGTATTCTAAAAGATTGTTATCTTTGTTGCAAAGCAAATAGGAGACTATTTGAAAACATAATTGCTGGGCTATTATTACTCAGCGATGGATATTAACACAGCACAAGCTATTTGTTCGGTTGCCTGAAACCTGAGAAATTTCTAACCAACACCGAATAAGTCAGTTAGTGCCTGCGCTTTGGCGTGGGTAGGACTTATTCAGTTGGTGGCATCTCAGGGCCTCAGGCATGGGTAAGTAACCGCCCATGCCTTTTTTATGTCCTGCGGTGCCATTCGAATAAGTCGCCTGTGCCCCAAAAGAGCGCAGAATGGGCATCCAGATTAAGTCAAAAGACCGGGTAGCTGCCCACGGGGAAGTATTTACCAATCCTCGTGAGGTTAATGCAATGCTTGATCTTGTTAAACAGGAAACGGAACGTATCGATTCCCGATTTCTTGAACCGGCGTGTGGAGACGGCAATTTCCTCATAGAAATCTTGCGGAGGAAACTGTCAATATGCCAATCTCGTGTAAAATCTAAACAATATACCCAGCTACAATACGAAAAAGATTCCGTTCAAGCATTCTCTTCCATCTATGGAATAGAAATTCTTGAAGACAATGTCAAAGCCTGCCGGAAAAGATTGCTTGATTTCTTCAAAGAGCAATACGCCTCCCTTTATCGCGACAAGTGCAAGTCTGAATGCATACAGGCAATAACCTACATTCTGTCAAAGAACATCATCCTCGGAGATGCTCTTACCTATAAACGCATAGACAAACCAGATGAGTGGATTCATATCTCCGAATGGAGTTTCATCGGCAACGGTATGGTCAACCGCCGAGATTATGCCTTTGACAGATTAGTTGGTGACGACGGTGGAGGAGAATTGTTCGCAGATGATCCCGCTAAAACCTTCGATCCTGTTTACTTTCTGAATATCAATAAAGAAGCATATGGAGAACAATAAAACTCATATAGCCGATCTATACAATCCCGATGTTCTAAACTGTATAGCAAACCTCAGCAATGACGAGGTCTTCACTCCCCCTACCCTCGCCAATCAGGTACTGGACCTTTTGCCTCAAGAACTCTTCAAAAGCAAAAGCACTAAATTTCTTGATCCTTTTACCAAGAGTGGAGTATTCCTCAGGGAAATAGTCAAACGCCTGGATAAAGGCCTTGAAAATCAGATTAAAGACAGGCAGAAGCGCATAGATCACATACTGCACAATCAAGTGTTTGGTATAGCCTGCACGGAATTGACATCACTTTTATCTCGCCGTTCTGTCTATTGCTCAAAATCTGCTAACGGAAAGTATAGCGTTTCCAAATTCAATTCGCCGGAAGGGAATATCCTCTACAGCAACATCCAGCATACTTGGATTAATGGCAAATGCAAATACTGCGGTGCTAGTAAGGATGTCTATGACAGGGGCCAAGAATCAGAACAATACGCATATCAATTCATACATACCGACAACCCAAATCAATTCTTCAACAATATGAAATTCGATGTCATCATAGGCAACCCACCATATCAGATGAGCGACGGTGGAGATACTGAAGAAAGACAAAGAGGTGGTGCTATACCTTTGTACCATAAATTTATAACACAGGCAAAAAGACTTATGCCTAAATACCTTTCTATGATTGTTCCATCACGTTGGTTTGCGGGTGGAAGAGGTTTAGATGATTTCAGAGATGAAATGCTTCATGACAACCGAATAAGAAAGATCGTGGATTTTCCTATTTCTTCTGATTGTTTTCCTGGAGTTGAGATAAAAGGAGGAGTATGTTATTTCCTGTGGGATAGAGATAATTTGGGGCTTTGTCAGGTTACAACAAAAAGAGGAGATATTGTTTCTATATCAACTCGCCCACTACTTGAAAAGGGTTCTGATATTTTCATACGCTATAATGAGTCCATCTCAATATTACATAAAGTTCAACATAAATTGGGAAAAAGCTTCTCAACCATTGTAAGCAGTATGAAACCTTTTGGGTTGAGAACTTTTGTTAAAGGAAAAACTACTCCATTTAAAAATTCCGTTAAATTGTTTGCTAATAAATCTATCGGATACATTGAAAGAACTGATATTATTCAAAATAACAGTTGGTTAGAACACTATAAAGTGTATATCAGCAGGGCTTATGGAGCTGGAGAAGATTTCCCGCATCAAATACTTAATACTCCCTTTGTAGGAGAACCAAATACTTGCTGTACTGAAACATACCTAGTAATTGGACCTTGTCCCAATTCAACTGAAGCACAGAATATCGTGACATACATCAAGACAAAGTTCTTTAGATTTCTCGTCTTAATTAAGAAGAATACACAGGATGCCCCAGCACGAGTATACCAGTTCGTTCCTCTTCAAGACTTCTCTCACCCTTGGACTGATGAAATGTTGTACAAGAAGTACAAACTGACAAAGGAGGATATAGATTTTATTGAGAGTATGATAAAGCCCATGGAATAAAGGAGAAATATGGAGTACGATAACGTTGTATAATATTTCTATATACGATATCTATGTAATATATCAGACATATTGTATCTACTTAGATTAAGTATGACGTTATTCTATGTATGTTACTTATATGGCAGAAAATTAGTTAATTGCGTTCTTTGACATACTGGCAAGAAATTGACAAAAACATTTGCTTTTTTAGGGTGATTGTTCCTAACTTTACCAATGTAAAGATGTAAAGATTAGTGCGTATGAGCAAGAAAGAAGCTTTGCAGTTGTTCGGAGACAGGAAGATCCGCACTGCGTGGAATGAAGAAGAGGAGAAATGGTATTTTTCCGTTGTTGATGTTATAGCTGTTTTGGTGGACAGTAGAGATGCGCTAACAGCAAGAAAGTACTGGAATAAATTAAAACAACGGTTGCTTGAAGAAGGTAACGAAACGGTGACAAATTGTCACCAGTTGAAAATGACAGCTGCTGACGGGAAACAAAGGTCAACTGATGTGGCAGATCAGGAGCAATTATTCCGTCTGATTCAGTCAGTCCCATCTCCAAAGGCGGAGCCATTCAAGTTATGGATGGCCAAAGTGGCTAGCGAGAGAGTTGATGAAATCCAGGATCCGGAACTGGCTATAGACCGAGGATATGAGTACTATCGTCGTCTGGGATATTCAGAAGCCTGGATAAACGAGAGGATGAAGGGCAAAGAAGCAAGGAAAGCACTCACTGATGAGTGGCAGAGGACAGGAGTTGCTGGACAGCAATACGCATCTCTGACTGATATCATTACCAAAGAATGGTCTGGAATGACAACCAAACAGTACAAGAATTATAAAGGTCTCAAAAAAGAGAATCTGAGAGACCACATGACCCGTACTGAAAGCGTACTGAACACATTGGCTGAGGTTGCAACCACAGAACTATCCCAAAAAGAGGATCCGAAAGGATTCAAAGAGCAAACCGTCATCGCCAAAAAAGGAGGCAACGTTGCCGCAACAGCACGCAAGGCTTTAGAGAAGCAGCTTGGGCGAAGTGTTGTTACCAAACAGAATGCCAAATCTCTAAAGTCTCATAAACCACCAAAGGAGCTGGGTAGATAATACTTTTCCATACACTATTTCTTGCTGGGATGTCAGGGGTCGCCAAATTGTAAGATTATGGCAACTACTGATTTATTGAGGAAAAGGGTAGAAGAAAAACCCGTAATCTATGCTTACGAACATATCGGAGTGCCAGCCCATCAAGGCTGGTTGAAAGTCGGCTATACTACAAGGGAAGCCGATACCAGAATCGCTGAGCAAAACAAGACCGGGAACATTAAGTTCAGAATAGTGCTTGTTCGTCCCGCAATGAGAAGTGACGGCACTTCCTTTGATGATCATGCAGTGCATAAGATTCTTAGGAAAGCTGGTATCAGGAATCCTGAAGGCGAATGGTTCGTATGTGAGCCTGAAATAGTTGAAAAAGCCATCGAATCTGTGTCTTGCGGAGCAGACAATATACTGGAAAGAACTCTGTCCTTCAAGATGAGGCCGGAACAGAAAGCGGCGGTAGAAAAGACATATGCGTATTTCCGGAAATGGAAAGAAGACAGAAGAAACAAAGGCCTTGTTCCTCATTTCTTATGGAACGCCAAAATGCGTTTTGGAAAGACATTCACCACTTACCAACTCGCTCTCAAGATGGGATGGAAGAAAGTTCTTGTTCTCACCTTCAAACCGGCTGTAAAGACTGCATGGGAAGAGGATTTGTTGACACACGTTGATTTCAATGGATGGCAATTCTGCCAGAAACAAGAAAACAGAGAGTTCAACTATGTAAATGAAAGGAAACCGTTTGTATGCTTCGCATCGTTCCAGGATGTGCTTGGAAAAAACGAAGCCGGCGGAATCAAAGCTACAAATGAATGGGTTTCAGCTGTTCATTGGGACTGCGTTGTTCTGGATGAATACCACTATGGTGCCTGGGGGAAAAATGCTAAGAAATACTATAAAGCCAAAGACCCCGCCTTGATTACGGCTGAAGAGATAGGTAATATGCTAAAAGAAGACGCATATTCAGCAAAAGAGATGGAGGCCAGAGAATTATACGAAGAAGGACTGATGCCTTTGACCACCGATGCCTATCTGTATCTGTCAGGAACCCCTTTTAGAGCAATCTCTTCGGGCGAGTTTATTGAAGAACAGATATTTAACTGGACGTATTCAGACGAACAGGCAGCGAAAGAAAAATGGATCACTGAACATACTAAGGAATACAATCCATATGCAGCCTTGCCCAAGATGGTTATGCTGACTTATCAAATGCCTGATTCTATTCGAGAAATTGCCTCACAGGGTGAATTTGACGAATTTGACTTGAATGAGTTTTTTGCGGCTGAAACTTCTGAAGGTGTTGATTTTTTCAAGAATGAGGAATATGTTCAAAAATGGCTGGATCTCATTAGAGGAGCCTACAAAGAAAATGTTGTAACAGAACTCAAACAAGGAAAAGACAGACCACCAATGCCGTTTTCAGATATAAGGCTTCTGAATTATGTCCAACACTCATATTGGTTCTTGCCTTCAGTGGCCTCATGCAGGGCTATGGCCAAATTATTGAACAAAAGGCAGAACAGGTTCTATTCAGAATACGAGATTATCGTAGCTGCTGGACCTGAGGCTGGTATGGGTGCAGAAGCAGTAGGGCCGGTATATGAAGCAATGGAAGATCCCCAGAAGACAAAGACAATTACACTCTCCTGTGGCAAACTCTCAACGGGTGTTACCATAAGGCCTTGGACTGGAATACTTATGCTTAGGAATTCATCTTCTCCTGAAACCTATTTTCAGGCCGCCTTCAGAGTTCAGTCTCCTTGGACTACCCGCGATGAAAAGGGTAATGAAATTATCTTAAAGCCACTTTGTTATGTCTTTGATTTTGCACCCAACAGAGCTTTGCGCCAAGTTCAGGAATATAGTTGCAGGTTAAACATAAATGAAGCAAACCCAGAAAAAAAGGTTGCCGACTTCATAAAGTTCCTCCCAATCCTTGCTTACGATGGAAGTTCTATGAAGCAAATCGATGCAGCAGGAATTCTTGACATCGCTATGAGTGGCACTACAGCAACCCTGCTGGCCAGAAGATGGGAATCAGCTCTTCTTGTGAATGTGGACAATTCTACCTTACAGAGGCTATTGAACAACCCGGAAGCAATGAGAGCCTTGATGAACATAGAAGGATTCAGAAACCTGAATACAGACCTGGAGACAATCATAAACAAATCCGACAACATCAAGAAACTGAAAAAAACGTCTGACCAGTTAACTCCTAAAAAGAAGAAAGAACTCAGCGATGAAGAGAAGGAATATAGAAGCAAACGTAAGGAGATTCAGGATAAACTCATAAAGTTTGCAACCAGGATTCCGGTATTTATGTATTTGACTGATTTCAGGGAATATAGTCTTAAAGATGTTATACGACAATTAGAACCGGAACTCTTCAAAAAAGTAACTGGCTTGACAATTAAAGACTTCAGCCTCTTAGTCAGTTTAAATGTATTTAACAGTGAGCTTATGAATGATGCTGTTTACAAGTTTAAGAGATACGAAGATGCATCACTCGAATATACTGGCATAACAACACACCAAAGCGACCGTATCGGCGGCTGGGATACTGTTATTTCTAAGCATTAAGTGCGCTGGGCTCTGCTCTTTTTAAGCAATTATGCATACTTTGCAAAGGAAATATTGTAACTTTGGGTATTGATTAAGGATTATGATGGTTAAAAAAAGTTTTGCGGTAAAGAATATGATGTGTGCCATGTGCGTGGCGCACGTTACAAAGGCAATCCAAGGTCTGGAGGGCGTAAAGGATGTGAATGTGAACCTTGCGTCCAACAGTGCACTTATTGAATATGATTCTTCCAAGATAACTCCTACCCAGATCAGGGAGGCCGTAGTAGCTGCCGGATACGATATGGACACAACCCCTCTGAGTGCAGCATCCGACAACTCTGAAGACGAAAAAAAAAAGTCAAAAGGCTTCTTAGGAAAACTGTTTGGGCAATAATTGCTGCCGTTCCTGTTGTCATAATAGGGATGTCTTCAATGGGTCATTCCGGTTCTTTGCATTTGCCGGCAAAGACTGCAAATCTGATAATGTGGGCCCTTGCCACAATTTCCATAGTTTTCTTTGGAAGAGACTTTTACGTAAACGCCTGGAAGCAGGCAAAGCACGGGCACGCCAATATGGACACCCTCATAGCCCTTTCAACCGGAGTGGCCTATCTTTTCAGCGTATTCAACCTCCTGTTTCCTTCTGTCTGGACCAGCAGAGGTCTGGAAAGCCATGTGTATTTTGAATCGGTGTGCGTTATTATTGCCTTTATTCTTCTGGGCCGACTTCTGGAGGAAAAAGCCAAATATTCTACTTCCTCAGCGATAAAGAAACTTGCCGGACTCCAGCCCAAGAAAGTCACCATCCTAAAACGGAGAGATGACAAGTGTGCCGAGTGCGTCCAGCCTGCTTCAAACCGGCAGGACGGAAGCAGTTCGGAGTACATTGAGATTGACATTGAAGATGTGCTTGTCGGAGACATTGTGGTTGTTAAGCCAGGAGAAAGTGTTGCGGTTGACGGTACTGTGGTTGAAGGCCAGAGCTTTGTAGATGAGAGCATGCTAACCGGAGAAAGCGTTCCGGTGGAAAAGAAGCCGCAGGATAAGGTCTATGCAGGTACGGTCAACCAGATGGGGAGCTTTACTTTCAGGGCAGAGAATATCGGAGCGCAAACCCAGCTAAGCCAAATCATCCAGCTTGTAAGAGAAGCTCAGGGAAGCCGTGCCCCCAGTCAGAAACTTGCCGACAAGATTGCCGGAGTGTTTGTACCTGCCGTCATGTGCATAGCCGTGCTGGCTTTTGCTATATGGAACATATGCGGCGCAGTAAGCGGCAATAACTATCTGATTTATTCCATACTTACCCTGGTGACTGTACTTGTCATTGCCTGCCCTTGTGCCCTGGGCCTTGCAACCCCTACTGCAATTATGGTGGGCATAGGAAAGGGAGCGCAGAACGGCATACTGGTAAAGGACGCTGAAGCTCTGGAAAATTTCAGGCAGACAGATATCGTTGCCCTGGATAAGACCGGCACCCTCACCAGCGGCCATCTTGAAGTTACAGACGAGTTCTGGCTTACGGAAAAAGAAGACCATGATTCAGAAGATGCCACAAACCTGCTCAAACGTATTTTTGCCGGAATGGAAGCAGGATCATCACACCCAGTAGCCCGGGCAATAGCCAGGCATTTAATTCAGCAGGGAGCACAACCAAAGAGCATCATGATAAAAGATGTTCCGGGAATGGGCATCTGGTGCCCACCCCAGCCAATGCTTGTAGGAAACTTTTATGAAGCTACAGAGGAGGAAGAGAATCTGATGAAGTTTCTTAAAGTCAAGAGTCTGTTGGATATAAGTTTCTTTGCCGGTAATGCACAGCTGATGAAAAAAGAAGGTATCCGAATACCGGAAGAGGCCGCAGCCAAGGCCAATTACTACGAGAGCCAGGCTCGGACCGTTGTCTTCTTTGCCTGCTCAAACGGAAAATTGCTGGCGGTTATGGCCGTTGCAGACAAAGTCAAGGACACATCAAGGCAGGCAGTCAAAGATCTTCAAGATATGGGCATTGAGGTAGTAATGCTCAGCGGAGACAATGCCGCAACGGCCAAGGCAATTGCCGAGGAATGTGGAATCAGCCAGGTTCATTCCGGAATGCTCCCCGCCGACAAGGAATTGTTCATCCGCTCTCTTCAGAGCAAGGGAAAGAGGGTGGCAATGGTGGGCGACGGCATAAACGATTCCGCAGCACTTGCAAGGGCGGATGTGAGCATAGCTATGGGCAGCGGCAGCGACATAGCCATGGATGCCGCCAAAATAACCATCACGGGCTCTGACCTGAGGAAACTGGCCCAGGCTGCAAGACTCTCAAGGCAGACGGTCAAGACCGTAAGGATGAACCTTTTCTGGGCGTTTATCTACAATATCATTGCTATTCCTATAGCCGCCGGCCTTCTTTATCCGGTCAACGGATTCCTGCTGAACCCAATGATAGCAGGAGCTGCAATGGCGGCCTCCAGCGTATGCGTAGTGTGCAATTCGCTGCTGCTTAACTTCAGAAAAATCTGATCCTACTGAAGCTTCTTGAGATTGGTTACATCTACCGGGAACTGATAGACCTTGCCGTTGATAGGAAGATTTACGAGCACCTGCTTTGCGGAAGGTATGTATTTGGCATAGGCATAGCCGGTTATTGACGTATTGGGCGTAATCTTGTAGTTCTTAAGGTAGCCGATATCCTTGTTTAGAACCTTGGCATTGGCTTCGTTGAACATACCCGAAACCAGAATGCTTCCTACAACCGCACTCTGGCGGATAAGGAAGGCCGACATGTCGTGGGCAAGATCTCTTCCAAAGGTGCGGTGATGACGGCGGTCCTGACGGCGGAAGGCTTCGTCCGTTGCAGCCTCAAGCGTAATTGCCGTAGCAACAGAAGCCGCCGTGAGGCCGAACTGAGCCCAGCCCTGACGGCTGTTCATACGCCGCTGGAAATCGCTCGAAGAAAACACCTTGGCTTTTCCGACGGAAGTTTGGATGCTGGTATTGTCAAACGAAAAGTAAGCATCCTCCGGAGAGTTGTTCTGGATGAATACCTGCAAGACGTAGTATTTTCCGAAGTAATGCTGGTAGGCTACATCCACCGATACATAGAGGCCGTTGATTGCATAGGCCCTGATGGTCTGCCCGTCTTTGCCCCTGTAGGCTTTCAGGTCAGCGGTGGTAACATCCTTCCATACGGGCTCCTTTGTAGTTGTATCGTAGTCAACAGAATAGCCGCTGCCGCTCTGGGTGTAATGGTCGTTTGCCAAGACGCCGTTCTTGTATTCCCACTGCGTGCAAGTCTTGCCGTCTTCTTCAAAAACAGTCTTTACACCGTCCAAAAGACCGTCTTTGTAGAACTCGTGTTGCTTCATCAGACCGCTCTCATAGTACTCTGTGTATTCCCCGTCGTTCTTGCCTTCTTTGAAGAACTGCTTGATCCAGACCTTTCCGCTCGGATAGTAGGCTATGAACGCACCGTCAAAAACGGTGTTTGCGTCGTCAGCCTCATCAACGGAAATCACCGTGCCGCTGGCTCTCAGAGTGTTGTCCTTGGAGTAATAGTCGTTGAAGGAGTTGTTGCTTTCCACAACACGGTAATAGTCTGCGCTGTCGCGCTGCATCACTCCGTAAGAGTTGACATCATAGTAATATATGCCGGCATTGGAAACCTTGTCCTGCGCAATGCAAAAGACGGATGCTAATACCATCGCCGAGAAAAGAAACAACTTTTTCATAACCATCTGTTTTTAAATCAAAAAAGCAAAGACCTGCCCAAAGACAAATCTCTGCATCTGTGTACAAAAACTGTGCTAAAGAGCATATCAACCGTTCTTGGGCGGAAAGTGATACTGACTCAGCGAACCGTCCTGCTTTACAATGTAGAACTTCTGGTTGGTAGTTGCACTTCTCAGACCTCCTTTCTCAGCGATATAGGGGCCGGTCTTTATGTAATCGAAGTTCTTGATTTCTATCTCCGGACGGATTTCTTCAAACCCCGAATACCATGCTGTTTTCAGATTGCGGTGATTGCCTCTGACATAGGCAGCCAAGGCGTTAATCTCCTGCGGCGCCTGATCTCCGCCCATAAAACACACGCAAGTAATGCCGGACGAGTACTTGTCTATCAGAAGGCTCAGAAAGTGTTCGTCCAAGGGCACGCCCTCGTCTCTCCACAGCCAGGGGCTATGACAACCCACACACTGGTTAGGACAACCCGAAATATTGAGCGCAAGGGTTATCTGATCAGGAATTTCCTGACAAACAATATCAAAATTATAACACTTGATCACCGTTAAATTTCCACATGGGCCTTCTCTTCATGGAAAGCCTTTTCGGCCTGAGCCGTCTGTTCCATGTTCCTTACATCCTCCGCCGTAAGGGCTGTAGCTATTTCACCGTGGTCGGTGGCATAGTACCTGCGTGCGGCTTCCTTCTGCCTGGCGGCCGAGAAGTTGCTGACCCTCTTCATGTAGCCGATTATACGGGTCATATAGTCCACATTTGTGCTGTGGCAGTGAGGGCATTCCTTAAGGTAACGCTTGTCTATGTGGCCGCAGTCGTTGCAGATGGTGTTTGGAATGTTGAAGGTAAAGTAGTTGCAGCCTTCCTTTGCCGCCACTTTCAGAAGCTGGCGGTACTGGGCCTGGGAAAGATGCTCTTCCAAGTTCATGTGAAGGGCGCTTCCGCCGGTAAGGTGCTCTATGTATTTCTGGCCGTGGAGCTTGAACTTGTCCACGATGTTAAGGGTCTTGTCTTCAACTATGTAGAAATAGCTGTTGTAGCAGTCGCGAGGTACAAAGTATCCGTCTTCGCGGTCCCACTTGGCATGCTTTACGCCAACGTTTTCGGCAGGAATCATCTCGCAGTTGAACATGGTGTCCTTGGTGCGGTACTTCTTGTTGTACTTTTCTACAAGACCGAGAACTTCCTGAACATACTTTGCGTATGCCGGGTTATCGTCTATCTTGTAGCCCAGGAACTCGGCAGCTTCAACAAGGCCGTTGATGCCTACCGTCAGATACTGCCTTCCGATGTTGATGTAACCGGCATCAAACAGAGGAAGCATACCCTTTGACTGAAGGTCTTTCAGGTTTTCGTTGTATGCAAGCTGAACCTTGTGGACAAGGTCAATGACCTCGCCGAGGAATTCCATGTAGTCCATCTTATGCTTTACGGCATATTGGATGCAGCGGTTGAGGTTGATTGTCAGCACGCTCTTGCTTCCGGTTGAAACTCCGCCGGCTCCCAGAGTATAGCTAAATCCGTTGTCCTGAATCTCGTTGCGCAGGCGGCAGCAGCTTGAGAGCGAGTCTGCGTTATCGCTGAGATAAGTAAAGAACGAATGGCCTTCCGCATACATCTGAGCGGTAAAATCGCCCCACTCTTTGTCTTTGACATCGCCGTTCTCGGAAAGAAGGGCCATGGTTTCTACGGGGAATGTCAGCGGGGTCTTGAGCCTTTCGGCGTTGAACCACTTCATAAACAGCTTCTGAAGCCAGCTCAGGCTCTCCCAATGCGGAGCGCTGCCGTCCGGGAAACGGAATTCGCCAAACAGGCTCTCAAAATAATACCTGTCATAGTAAGCCACATTCCAGAACACCGCCTGGAAGTTTCTTGCTCCGGTAGGCTGGTTGATGGAATAAACCACCTGCTCAAAGCAGTCTGTGATGACCTTTGTAATGCTGCGTTTCTTGATGCTGAGATCTACGATTTCATCGCCCCTCTTGTAATAGTCTTCTCCATATTCCTTCTGGAGGAAATAGTTCATGTACATCAAAAACTCAGGAGTTGCACAGGCTCCGCTGAGCATAGAAGAAACTATGAACACCAGATTCACAAATCCGCCGCAGAAACTCTTGAGGTTGGTGGGCTTTGTAGAATTACCTCCTATGCTCAGAGTTCCGTTCAGAAGCCATGGATACATGGTTATGCTTGCACAGTAGTTGGCAAGGGAGGTCTCGTCGTTCTTGTAGATGAAGTGCTGGCCCAGCAGCTTGAGGTACTTGTCGGCAAAGTCTTTGCCGTACATATCTTTCAGACGGTCCGTAAGCATACGCCTGTTCAGACGTATGAAACCGGCCTTTGGAATTTCGCCAATGAGCGTGGCTATATTCTTGTGCTCAACGTTTGCGTTGGCATCGTACTTACTTCCGGTAGCAGCGTTGTCGGCCTTGCAGTAATTGACCAGGAAATCCAACCTCTCCCTCGTATCGCGGTCCTCGGAATGCCTCTGGCGATATAGCATGTAATTCTTTGCTATCTGATAATACTTCTCCTGCATCAGGGCAACTTCCACCTGATTCTGTATATCCTCAACGCTCATTCCGTTGCGGATTGCCACATGTGAAAGAATAATGGTCAGGTCCTCATCCGAGGCGTAACCTCCTGCCGACAGGAAAGCCTTTCTAATTGCATTCTTAATCTTCTCAATTGAAAACACTTCTTGTTTTCCGTCCCTCTTGACAATAGAAATCTGACTGGCTGACATAAATTTATGTGTTTAGTATCTTGTAGTTTATAATAGGTTTGGAGTAAAAAAGCACCATATCCTCGGGGGCTATAGCGCAACACAAATGTAAGAATAAAAACACTGTCCTCCCAACGGTGCGGACAAAAAAATCAACAAGTTGTAAACAATTTTCACAATACTCAAATTTACAGCTAATTAAGCCTTGAAAAACTTTTTTTCAACAACTATGCACATCGTAAGAAAATTTATGCTATATTCGCATCCCCGAACAAACCTCCGGAGAGATGGCTGAGTGGTCTAAAGCGCCCGTTTGGAGGGCGGGTTGGCGGGTAACCGTCACTAGGGTTCGAATCCCTATCTCTCCGCAATATCACTTGATTATTAGTGATTTACAAGATTTACACCCAATTTTACACCCAAAATGTAAAGTTGGGTGTTTTTTGCCCCTGCGCCTGTTTTCTTTTGTTTGAACATTACAATTCCCACGTATAAGGGTCAAAAAATCGTCATAGGTTTCACAAGGCTTATTGTCTGTCTCAAAATCGCCAATACTTTCAATCAATACTTACGTCAACCCATTGAGTTTTCTTCATACTGATTTTCAAAAAATTTTCTCAGGTCTTACCTGCGTTCTACATTGGATTAATCCATTTTTCCTTGCCATCATTCATAAGTGAGATGTCAACAACGAAATATTTATTTGTCTCATACACCTTATTATAATTTAAGCAAACAAAGGTACAAAACTTTTCTGTAGAATAGCATTTTTACCTTGCTACGCGCGTTAATTTACTCAAAAATAGCAAAAAAATCCATTGATGTTGAATAAAACCTTCTTTTATTTAAGAAAAATTGACTAACTTTGCAACCGGTTCCACGCCGAAGTGCATTCATCTATGATGGTTGCGCGGATGGGTGGGACTACATACAGACATAGGCGTTTTCTGGACGCTTTGGTTTTGACGGAGTAAGAATCTCGCAAGTTCGAACAGTTTGTCAAAAACAAAGCAACGGGAACGCCCCTTGGGATGTTTATACACTTCCCTCTTTGACGCATAAACTCTAAAGAGTTGTCAGAGAAGCGGATTTTTATATTCATCGGCGTGGGGCTTTCGCGTTGCTCGTTTCGACAAACTGGGCAGTGCGAGAGCCTTTACTTCGTGAAGCGAGCGACAAGACTGGCTCCACGCTTTTGTTTGTATGTCAATTTGATAAAATATGTAATCCTCTGCCGAAGGGGCCAAGGCAGAACATTTTATTGTAATATGGCAAAGAATGACAAACAATGGAGTTCTGCAACCCCTGGCCTACTGATTATCTTGTTAGATCAGTCAGGTTCAATGATGAGTGATTATGAAGGCACAACACGTACCAAGTTCGCAACACTTGCTGTCAATAAGGTTATTGACAACATCATCCAGAAGAATTTCGACGGTGATGCACCTAAGAATCGCTGCTTTATTTCTGTGATTGGGTATAATCACAATGTGAAGGAGCTGTGTTCCGGTTGGCTCAAAGACCTTGATGCAAATCCATTGCGGTATGAAACATTGAAAAAGAAAACGCCCGATGGTACAGGTGGACTTGTAGAAGTTGAAGTGAAACAACCTGTTTGGGTAGAACCCATTGACAAAGACGGGGCCACAAATATGCTTGGTGCTTTCCAACTTGCGAAAGACTTAGTTGAAAAGTGGATGACTGATAATGCAGATGGACCAGCACCTGTAATCATCAACATTTCTGATGGTGTTCCATTTTATGATGGAAAAGACCCAAGAGAGTGCATGAAAGAAACTGTTTCTTTAGCAAACGAGATTATGGGACTTTCCAACAATGATGGTAATGTCTTAATTTTTAATGCACAAATAGATGAGTCTAATGGCAAGGTTGTTTTCCCGTCAAATAGGTCAGACATTTCTCAGGAGCAGGCTCAATTCTTGTACGACATTACCAGTGAAGTACCTGAATCATATAAGGCAGCTGCTGCCAAGAACGAACTACCCACAAAAGATGGTTCACGTGGCTGTATCTTTGGTGCAGATGGTGTTCAACTGATTCAACTCATAGATTTTGGCTCTTCAAAAGGTCAAGGTGACAAAGGACTATAATAGGCTATATGGTTATACGAGCTTTTATAACTCACAAGCAAGCTGAATTATTCGCAGATTGCCAAGATAGGTTTGGTGTTAATCCTGACACCAAATCTATCGCGGTGTCTGACGGAATGGGGTCAACTTGGCAGCAAAAGATTTGGGCTCAATTACTCGTTGATACCTTTATCAATAGTACAGATTGGTGTCCTTCTAAAGAAGCCATAAGACCTTTATGCCAAACGTGGCGAACTAAAGTCGCCGACTTTATTCAAAAGTTAAAGGATAAGAATGCTCCTGAGAATATGATTTACCGCAACGAAAGAAATTTTGCAGAAGGTCGTTCTGCAGGAGCAACGTTTGTTGGCATTCGTTTTAATTGTAATAAATGGAACGGTTCAGTTCTAGGCGATTCTTGTCTGATAGAATGGGATGGAAACGAAGCGAAATTCAACACTTCACAAAATTCTGAAACTTTTGACAGTTATCCCGATTATTTCGATAGCGACGCTTCAAAAGAAGGAAAAGGTACTCCCAAACCCATAGGAGGTGTTCTAACAGAAGGTAAATACTTACTGTTTGTATCTGACCCATTCTCTGAGTTTCTTTTAGAACATAGCAAACAAGGCAATGTTGCCATGTATGTCCAACGTTTATTATCACTGGCTTCGCATGATGATTTTGAGACATTGGTATGTGAATGGAGAAAAGAAGGGATGCATAACGATGATACAACTTTGGTAATCGTTGAGTATGACAATTCCGATGCACTTACTATTACCCACAGGGATGATATTGCAGAGAGGATTGAAAAGGAGAAGTCCATAGCAACAGAAACAGTTGAAGCAGAATCCGAAAACGGTAATGGAGCACCAAATGTAATAGGAGAAGCCCTAGATAAACATGGTGATAACAATATGGCAGCGGACACAATTGAGATTTCTCCCCTCCCCATTGATACGGATATATTTATTGAAGATTTCTTGACTGAATACAAGAGAGCCCTTGAGGGCAGATGTAAAGGAAAATCTCAAAAAGCGATAAGAAAATTTTGGGGTGAATTGAAGTATAAAACCACTCAGGATGCTGCAAAAGAGGCCTTTCATATCATTCTCAACAAATACGTTATACACACCAAATAACATTTGCCATGCCGTTACCAACTATTCCTGATTATAGTACATGCATCAAAACGCCAGCATTGGTTCATCCATCAGTGCTGAAAGATGGTCATCCTATCGAAAAGGGAGTTCGTCTTATCAAGTATTCAGGTGGTTTCTGCGTGGTGTTCCCATATCAGACACCATCAAAGAAGTATGCAGTACGCTGCTGGCATGCAGAAGTCTCTGATGCAAAGCGCAGAACCCAGGTTATAGCAGATGCCTTGAAGAGGTCTAACCTGCCCTATTTCGTAGGATTTGATTTCTTCGAAGAAGGTATAATGACACCATTGGGAATGCAACCAATAGTTGTAATGGATTGGGTGGATGCACAATCTATAAAGAAATTTTTGGCTGAACATATTACAGAATCAAATGTAATCAATGATATTGCCGAGAATTTCAAGAGAATGGTGGTAGATTTACATACCAACCATTTTTCTCATGGCGACTTGCAGCACGGAAACATCATGGTCAAACCAGATCTTTCTTTGGTTTTGGTAGACTATGATTCCATGTATGTCCCTGAACTAAACGGTATGCCAGACGAGATTAAAGGACTGGTTGGTTATCAGCATGAAGCAAGATGGAAGAACAAACTGGTTTCAGAAAAGGCGGACTATTTCTCCGAGCTAGTCATATATCTCAGTCTAAAAGCTCTTGCCAAGATGCCTTCTTTGTGGAATGACTTGAACATGGAAGACACAGAAACTCTCCTATTTTCTGGGGAAGATATACAGTCAAAAGGTTCTTCCAATATATTCAGGCTGCTGAAGACCGATTCTGAGTTAGCTCCACTTGTCGATAAACTATGCGAGTTTATGGATAAGTCAACAATTGAAGACCTTACGCCTTTAGAGGATGCTGTAGTATCAAAAAGCGAAAGCATCGCATCCAAATGGAAAAGCGGTAATGGTCATATCGCCACAGCTAAAAAAGGCGAGGTGGATGATTCGGGCAAAATTGCAGGAAAATGGGAAAAAGGAAATGGATATGTTAAAACGAATAAAGAAGATGAGCGTAAAAAATTTTCATCCTCAATATCTGAAAAGTTTAAGAAGCCACAATAATTGCCGACAATACCAAGTATAAGAACGTCCGTCGAGAACCAAAGTGTTCTTGTCTTAGACGAGCATGCCAAGAATGGTGTCTTTCGTAGGGATGCCAGAGGCCGACTGATTGCATATACAGGCGGCTTCTCGGTTGTGTTTCCATACGAAACAGCCAACGGTGAGAAATGGGCTTTCAGATGCTGGCATGTTGATGTCAACAATTCAAAGAGGCGTTATGAAATAATCTCTGACGCTATTCAACAGACACAATTGGATTTCTTGTGTGGATTTGAATATACAGAAAATGGCATCAATGTGGATGGAAGAATCTATCCGACCACGAGGATGCGGTGGATTGCTGGAATATCCATTAAAGACTATATCTGTCAGAATCGGGATTCCAAACAATTATTGAAGGAGCTTGCAGATAAATTTCTCGCTATGACTCGTTCCATGCATAGCCTATCTCTTGCTCATGGCGACCTTCAGCATGGAAACATTCTTGTTGACAAGAACCATCAACTTTTCCTTGTTGATTATGACTCATTTTATTGCCCACAGTTGAGAGGAGAGGCTGACACGGTAACAGGTCTTGCCGAGTACCAACATCCTGCTCGAATAAGTAACAAGTCCGTATCAGAGAAACTAGACTATTTCTCTGAATTGATAATATATCTTAGCATCCTTGCCATTGCGGAAGACCCATCGTTAGTAGATAAGTATAAGGTAGCAGATGCCGACCGTCTCCTTTTCTCAAAAGAAGACTTTGTGGACATAAAGAATGCACCAATATACAAAGACATCTACCCCCTTGGAACTGATTTCCAAGACATGTTAGCAGTATTAGAAGATTATCTTGGTCATAGGAGCATTGATGATTTATTTCCCTTCGAATCTTGTTTGTTACATAAAAAGGTTTCTCTCACTGCATCAACGACTAAAGCCGTACGCGATACCCAATCCGTTGAATTGGTTTGGGAAGTTCCTTTTGATGCCGAGATTACCCTCCGCAAAGGAAGAGAAACAGAAGTACAACAATGTGAGAAGCATGGAAAGTTTACCACAACTCTCTCAGAAAGCACAACTTTTGAATTGTCAATAAAGACATCCGACGGCCAAGAAATAAAGAGAGGAATCGCTATCGCTGTCTTTGACGAATGCGAAATAGAGTTCACTGCTGACAAATACTATGTGTTTCCGACCATACCAGTCAAAATCTCTTGGAAGGTTAAGAATGCAAAAAAAGTCTGGCTGGATGATGAAGAAATACAGCCTTCTGGAACAAGAATTATAGAACCACAGAAAGCAACGACTTGTGTCTTGACAGCTGAAGATGAGTTCGGAAAGAAAAAACAGCGGATTGAAATCGGGATGTTGCCCATTCCACAAGTCAAATCGTTGCTCGTTCCCACTCCCAATATCGTTAACAATTTGTCTCTTACAATAAAACAACCAAGATACATTGCAAATATCCGTTTCCCCAAAATAGCAATTGTGATGGTAAAAACAGAAATACCCCAAGTTCCTTCTCTTAAGGATGTTGGACTAAATGTAGAGCTGTCACCACCCCTTCCACGATTTAGCATTAAACGATCAATTCAAAACATATTCAATCATATAACAAAAAAGTAACAATGGAAGCAAACAATATATCCAACAACAAGGAAGAGAAAATTGAATGGGGGGGCTGGCTTAACGAGTTTTTGTGGATTTGTGCTGGCTCAAATCGTGAAGTCCTAAGGCAGTGTCCAACTGATTATGCAAAATATGCAGGTATTGGTGGCACGATTTTATTTACAGCCCTGATGGCAATGCTATCAGGAGGATACGCCTTGTATTTTGTCTTTGAGAGTATTCCCAAAGCTATTGCGTTCGGCATCTTTTGGGGGATGCTGATTTTCAACTTAGACAGATTCATTGTCAATACAATGTATTCCGACGGCAAGGTTACGATTAGCTGGAGAGAATTTTACAGTGGCTTGCCGCGTATTATTATGGCAATATTCTTGGGTATTGTCATCTCTACTCCTTTGGAAATGAAAATCTTTGAGGATAGAATAAACTCTCAGCTAGTCAAAGACAATATAGAGAGGACTAATGCTTCACGAGCAAAGATAGACGAGGGAAACAAACCTCTCTCTGACCGTAGGAATCTTTTGGAACAACAGCAAGCAGAGATTCAAGACAGATTGGCCAAAGCCAACGAAGAACTCAAAAAAGAAGGAGAAGGAAGTGCGTTAAGTGGAAAAGCGGGTCATGGTCAGATCTATAAGGATAAAGAGAAGAACCTGAAAGCCATTGAAAAGGAGTTGTCAATGTGGAATAGTTCTCATCAGCAGGAATTGGAAGATCTCAGAGAACAAATAAAAATTAATAGAGATAAAGGTAATGCGGATATTGCAGAAGGCAATCATGAGAATGGCTTTTGTGTGCGATACGAAGCTTTTTCAAACGTAAAAAAAGAAAACTTTGCTCTTAGTGTAGTCTCTCTGGTCATAATGCTTCTTTTCATCATTATTGAGACAGCCCCCACATTCTTTAAGATGATGATTGCATCAGGACCATACGATGACTATCTCCGTGCCGAAATGCATCGAGTGCGCGTTTTGTCAGACAAAAGAATCTCCGACTTAAATGATGAGGTTAATACCGAAGTTCAGATTTCTACTCAAAAGAACAAAGAACGCTTAGCGGCTGAAGCACTAGCCAATAAAGAATTGATGGAGAGGATAGCTAAAGCTCAGGCTGAGTTGCTTCAAACTGCAATTGATAAATGGAGAGAAGAAGAACTTGCCAAGATAAATGAGAATCCCTCAAAATATATTCAATCAAATACAACAAATTCATAAGTTTGGACTATGCCTATTCCTAAGATTTATAAAGAACTATGCTTTGACTTCCTTGTCTCATACTCGGATTTGGCAACCATTAAAACTAATGAAGAATTGGATAAGAAAAAGAAAAATCTATCAAGTGGACAATCCGGTGAAAGTAGCCCCCTCTATCCGGCGTGAAAGTGACCCCCGCT
>CALBPX010000132.1 GCA_937899055.1 uncultured Bacteroidales bacterium | reverse complement strand
ATTTCTCCAGCAAACGGCTCCTCCTCCCTGTCCGTCCTCCGCGAACTCTTTGCCTAATTTCTCCAGCAAACGGCTCCTCCTCCCTGTCCGTCCTCCGCGAACTCTTTGCCTGATCCCTTCCGCTGGCAACCGCATCATTTCTCACTGCTCTGGCGGCAGTCTGCGTGCCCAGCAACTATCTGTTTTGTAGTTAATTACGTAATTATCTGTAGGCAAAAACGCATACAGTAAAATGCTTATATAATTGAATATAAGCACCTTACCGGGCACGCACCCAACAGGCCCCATTCTGTTACCGGGCACGCACCCAACAGACCCCATTCCGTTACCGGGCACACACACCCAACACTCCACATTCCCTTACCAGGCCCCCACACCTGATAACCCCACCATTCCCTGCCATTCAAAAATATTGTCATTTTTTTACTATTCCACGATTGTCAATGGTAAATTGTACGGAATGGCTTGCAACTTCAAATTTTGTTGCCAATCTTGCTTCCAAAAAATGGCACAAAAAGGCAGGTCCGTTTCAGCGCACGGCATTTATCAGCACATCTATCAACGTTCTTCAGACAGAAGTCGGATCTTCAGAAGCAGTATAGATGCAATCTATTTTATTTCAGTGTTCCATAGATATAGCTTATTGTATGATGTAGATACACTGGCATTTTGCCTGATGGGTAATCATCTCCATATGTTAAGCCGGGCAACAGATGCATCAAGATTATATGACTTCATAAGAGATTACAGTTCCGTTTTTGCAAGAGGCTATAATGCATACTACAACTTGAATGGACATTTATTTCAAAGACCTTTCGGTTCAGCTCTCAAAGCAGGTAGCAAAAGATTAAGAACTTGCATTTCGTATATTAACAACAATCCGGTAGAGGCCGGCATAGAGCGTTCTATGGAAGATTATGTCTGGAATCTGTTTGCCTATGGACAAAATAGCCATCCATTTTCAGAAAAGCTTGTTCTAAGGAAATCTTCAAAGGCCTTGCGAAATTCTGTAGCCGAAGTAGCTGAAATGATAGGAGAGAATAAAATCCTTCCCCAGGTATTTTTGGCCAATATATTCCGGAAACTGGAAAAGGAGGAGCAGAAGCAGCTGCGAGATTATATACTGAAAAGATATTCACCGATAAATTACCGTCAACTTGAATCTATATTTGGAAGCTATGACGAAGCAAAACATGCTATGCATTCTTTTATAGGGAGGGAATACGACTTGAAGTGTGAATGACAAGACCCAGGAAAGAAGCGGCTATGCTAGATAGCCTGCAGAAGTGCGGAACGAAGCGGCTATACAAGGTGGCCTGCAGAAGTGCGGAACGAAGCGGCAATACATGGCGGCCTGCAGAAGTGCGAAACGGTGCGGCTGTGCCCGGGAAGCTTTTGTAAATGAGCACTTTAGTGATGTGTCTGTAGGTAAAAATGCATACAGGTAATAACGTAATATGCTTATAATGAGAGTAAAGCTGGACACGCTTCAAAGGACGGATTTTGAGGGATGAGAGCAAAAGAGGACACGCTCCAAAGGACGGGGCTTTGAGGATTACCAAACTGGACGGGGGTTTTAGGATGGTTGCCAGATGTAGAGTTTGTCTGACCGGCGGAGTTTCTCGGCGATTGGGATGGAACACAAATCTCCCTTGACGGCCTTTGGAACCGGTTTGAGGTCAACTCTTATCTCAGAGACTGTGTGTTCTATGCAGCCGGTTGAAGGACCTATTACCAGAATCTGGTCTCCAACATTGAGTTCGCCGGCCTCTATAAGGATTTCTGCAACGCCGAGTTTGGAAAAGTAGTTTGTGACCTTGGCGGCATAGACTTTCTTGCGACTTGCTTTGTTGCCGTAAACTTCGCTCCATTCGCCGAGGCGGGCTCCTAGGTAGTAACCGTCCCAGAAGCCACGGTTGAAGACGCCGGAGAGTTTGTCCTTGAGTTGAGCCTTGAGTTCATCAGTATAACTCCCCATAACCTCATTGTCGGGGTTGTTGCTTGGGGAGGTGCAGGCGTCGGCGGCTTGGCGGTAAGCGGAGGTGACAATCTTGACGTACTCGGCACTGCGGGCGCGGCCCTCAATCTTGAATACGGAAATTCCGGCCTCGATGATTTTATCTACAAACTCTATGGTGCATAGGTCCTTAGGGCTCATGATGTACTTGTTCTCAATGTCCAGCTCTCGACCGGTTTCAAGGTCGGTGACCCTGTAGCCACGGCGGCAAAGCTGGTAGCAGCTTCCGCGGTTTGCCGATGCATTGTATTCCTGGAGGCTTAGGTAGCATTTTCCGGAAATGGACATGCACAGTGCGCCATGTACGAAAAGTTCCAGCCTAAGCAGGTTTCCTGATGGGCCGCAAATGTGATCCTCGTGTATCCGACGGCTGATGTCGGCTATCTGCGGCAAGGTAAGTTCGCGGGCAAGCACTATCACGTCTGCAAACTGGGCATAGAATTTTACGGCCTCAAAGTTGGAAACGTTCATCTGCGTAGAAATATGTATTTCAATGCCCATAGAACGAGCCATTTGGATGACGGCCATATCGGAGGCTATCACGGCGGAGATTCCGGCATCGCTGGCTGCCTGCAGTGCTTTGCGGACATCATCTAGCTCAGTCTGATATACAACAATATTCAACGTAAGGTAAGTCTTTACGCCGTGCTCCCTGCAAATTCGGACTACCTCCGGAAGGTCTTCGTTGGTAAAGTTGTTGGCTGAATGGCTCCTCATGTTGAGGTTACCTACTCCAAAATAGACGGAGTCTGCTCCGACCTGAATTGCCGCCATCAGGCACTCGAAGTTGCCGGCCGGCGCCATTATCTCGATTCTTTTTCCCATACTGCAATATATCTGAATCAAAGAGGAAATATGAACCGTAGATATCACTTAACGGGTTCAGAACAGTTATTGCCCAGGGTTCTAATCATGATATCTGTGAATGACTCTTTCCTCAGCAACAAAGGTAATTATTTTAGCAGAACCCGTGAAGGAAAGATAATGCTCGGCGATGGTCTTTTGTAAAAGCCTGATATTCAATATTTCCCAGGTAAGACATGGAATAAGGGACCTCGTGTTTAGAAAATCGCTGAGCGAAATGGCTCAGCGAATGAAACATCAAGTGCACATCGCTCCAACCCTCAATATCCTGAGGCACAGCCATATATTCCCTGAATTCCTGAATAGTCATATTTGTAAATACTGTCTTTAAAGCAATTCCTCCAGTTTTAATCTGAAAAAGTCTTCCAGCGGCAGACCTTCAGGTCCTACAATCAAAGCCGATGATATTCTGTCTGGATAATTCTTTTTGAAAGCTTCAAATCCTTCAGTGTTTTTTGCACTCCCGCTTTTGACCTCAATGGCCGCAATTCTTTCTCCTTTCTTGAGTACATAGTCACACTCTAGTTTATGCTCATTTCTCCAATACATCAGTTCGAAACCATCCAGAATTGAATGGTTGGCAAGGTGAGCTCCAACAGCAGACTCCACTTGCCTTCCCCATTCTGTCTGGTTGGTCAGGGCCTGTTCAAAAGTATGTTGAACATAACGGTTCCTGAATCCACTGTTATAGACCTGGAGCTTAGGCACGGAACTTTTTTCTCGTATAACGGAGGGAGAGTATTTCTGGAGTGGCTTAACGGTCATCGTCTGGTCTAAAATTGTGAGATATGTCTTTATTGTTGGTACAGTACCGCTGTTTAAAGAATTCTGCAATTTTGTCAAAGACAACTCCTTTGCCGATTCTATGCACGCCAACTCAAATACCTGTCTGAGGAGAGCGTAATTTCTTATTTCTTCCACTTCAAGAATATCCCTTGATAAAATAGGGGATATAATGGAATCTTCAATAAGATTTCTCCAGCGGTTTTCATCAGCGATCACGTCAACAAGACCAGGGAATCCCCCAAAGTAGATGTATTGGTTCAGACTCATTCCGAATGCCTCTTGCATTTCTTTCAAGTCCCAGTATCCCATTTTGATTGTTTCGAATCGTTCGGCCAGCGATTCTTCCAGACCCTTTTGCAGAAGTACTCTTGACGATCCAAGCAATATGGCTTTGATATTTCTGCCATTTCTTGTGTCAGCGTCCCATTCTTTTTTTACAAGCTCGCTCCAGTTGTCTATTTTTTGAACCTCATCAATGATAATAATCCTCTCTTTCTCCTGATGGAGGTCCATTTTTATTCTTTGCTCCTGCCAACACCGAGGTATCCAGGATGAATCATAGCGGTTCACTCCATCAGCGGCAAAGAAATCAAAAGGAACTTTTTGTGACCGTGCAAACTGTTCTACCATAGTGGTTTTCCCAACTTGCCTTGGCCCCATAACTATTTGAATTCTTTTCCTTGGCTCAGCCATTCTTTGCCTTAAAATGGCCGTATGCAGTCTTTCGTAAGCCATATTTGTAAAATTTGTTTTACAAATTTATAAAATATATTTTACAAAATCATTTAAGCCGATATATCTTTTGTCCAACCCACCGGATTTACAGAGCCGGAGATTGTCGTGGTCTTAAAAAAAATACGGGCTGGCACAATTGTCAGCCCGTATAATGTTAACCGCAATGGTTGTTATTCAGCGGGAGCAGCTTCTGCAGCCTCTTCTACAGCGTCTCCGAGAGCCTCAATTGCGTCATTGATTTTCTGTTCATCTATGCCGGTAATAACCTCTTTGATAGCGTTGGTGTACTTAGGAACATAGTAGAACTTGTAAACACAGATAGCGGCAACTGCCAGAATAACGCCGATGATAGCCAGGCCTTTGAGTTTCTTAGGGCCAAAGCATCCGATCAGACCGAATACAACTGCCAAAATAGCGAAGATCCAGTTGAGAATAGGAACCCAGCAGAAAATAGCTGCGAGAATACCCATAATGAAACCGGTAATTCCGAGTCCATTACCTTTCTTTGTAGTTTCTGTCATAGTTTTTTAGGCACTGTTTTGTGTCGTGCGCAACCTTATGTTAAACTTAGAATGAATAGTCTTACAAGTCCGCAGACACGCAAATATAGCAAAATACTTAAACTTTCGCAAGCCTGCACCCGTAAATTTCCACTATTGTTATATGCGGTTATCGGATTCTTTTTACAAGTGACTCGGCGATGCCTTCCATGCGGCTTATCTGCTCTTTATTTAAACCTATATTCCTCAGCGATGCAATGGCTTCTGAGTAGTAGGCGTTTATGGCTTCTTCCGCCAGAGAGTCAACGCCCATGCGGCGGTAGAAATCCTGAACGGCGGCTATCTTTTTTTCTCCCTCATCCGACGACATATCCAGCAGCTCGTCCAAGGCCCTCCTGTACTGCCCGTCAGCAGTATGGTCAGGAGTCCTGTACTGTCCGTTAGCAGTATGGTCATGAGTCTTGTACTGCCCGTCAGCAATAGGGCTGGAGGTTCTGTCTTTTTCCTCCGCAAGTTCACGGCTTTTGATCAGCAACCATGTCTTTTTGTTGTTGAGGATGTCGCCGCCTATTTTTTTGCCAAAGGTCTTTTCGTCTCCGAAACTGTCGAGCAGGTCGTCCTGTATCTGAAACGCTATGCCCAGCTTGTAGCCAAAGTCATACAGGCCGTTGCAGATGGTCTGGTCCGCTCCGGCCAGGACTGCGCCCAGCGATGCCGAACAGGCCAGCAACACGCTGGTCTTGAGGCCAATCATCCGCAGGTATTCGTCCAATGAAACATCGGCTCTGTCTTCAAAATCCATGTCGTACTGCTGCCCTTCGCAGACCTGGACCGTAGTTTTTGTAAAGAGGTCCAGAGCCTGGCTCAGCCTGTCTTCAGGAGCTTCGCCAAGCAGGCGGAAAGCCCAGATGCACATAGTGTCTCCGGAAAGGATTGCCACATTGTCGTTCCACTTTTTGTAAACGGTTGGCCGGCCGCGTCTTATGTCGGCCTTGTCCATAATGTCGTCATGGATAAGGGTAAAATTGTGCAGGACTTCAAGAGCAAGAGCCGGAGAAAGGATGCTCTTACGGATGTCATCGCTGAATAGATTGTAAGAAACAAGGCAGAGCCTGGGCCTGAGTCTCTTGCCTCCCATGTCCATCATGTATTGCAGGGGAGCGTAAAGGGTGGCAGGTTCGGCGGGCCATTTCAGGGCGGCCGCTTCGTTGTCTATAATCTCGTACAGTTTTTCCAGTTGTAGCATAATCGTACTGATTTTTCAGAATCCAGCCCCTAAGATACAACCAATTTTTTAAACGCTGCAAGTGTCTTTGCCGGGCGTTGTTTAGATATTTCAAAACAGATTCTTAACTTTGGCGTTCCGAACGTTATGAAAAAAATCAGGAGCAATATAATACTCAGCGATAGGGGAGCAGTTCGTAACCTTGAAGAAGGGGGCACAGTTTGTAACCCTGAAGACGGGGGAGCAGTTCGTAACCCTGAAGAAGTGGGAGCAGTTCGTAACCTTGAAGAAGGGGGTGCAGTTCGTAACCCTGAAGAGGGGGGCGCAATGCGTAACCCTGAAGACGGGAATTCTGTATGTGACCCTGAAGAAGGTGGTGTAGCCGTAGTGGTCAAGCATACGGGCAGCCATTACCTGCTTTCCAGACTTCCTGAGTGGAAGCCGTTTCTGGCGGTAATCAAAGGGCGGCTGCGTTTGGACACAACTACTACCACCAACCCCATTGCCGTTGGGGATGTGGTTGAATATGAGGGCTCTGCTGAGGCCGCGGCGGTGGAACCTCAGTTGACGGACGGCGGTAAGATTTCCGCCGGAAGAGAAACTGTGTGCACAATCAAAAAGATACTGCCACGCAGAAACTGCATAGTACGGCGTTCGGCCAACCTCTCCAGGCAGAACCATGTCATTGCCGCAAATCTGGACCGTGTGTTTCTTGTGGTTACGCTCAAAGACCCGCAGGTGAAGCTCCAGTTCATAGACCGTTTCCTTGTAACGTGCGAGGCCTACAATGTTCCGGTGACAATACTTCTCAACAAAGCGGATCTTTATCGCGGAGAAGAAAAACCTTCCGCTACTGAGAACAAGTTTATTGGCAAAGAGTCGGCGGACGCTGCATCAGAGCTGGCGGATGAAGAACTTGCGCAGATGGCGGCGGACGCTGCATCAGAGTTGGCGGATGAAGAACTTGCACAGATGGCGGCGGGGTTCATGCAGATATATGAAAGCGCCGGGTATGAGGTCATTGAGACTTCCGTAAAGACAGGCTTCAACATTTCTCGGCTCAGGTCTTTGTGCAAAGACAAGGTAGTCCTTTTCAGCGGCCAGAGCGGAGTGGGCAAAAGCTCGCTGGTAAATGCCCTGGACCCATCGCTGAGAATCAAGACAGCAGAAATTTCCAAGGCTCATCTTCAGGGCAGGCATACTACCACTTTCTACCAGATGCATCCGCTTTCCTGCGGAGGTTTTGTGGTTGATACGCCGGGCATCAGGGGCTTTGGGCTTGTAGATTTCTCCAAGGAGGAGTTGAGCAACTATTTTCCTGAAATGCTGCGGGTTGAAGACAACTGCCGGTTTGTTCCTTGCACTCATACTCACGAACCGGGGTGTGCGGTCAAAGATGCTGTGGAACGGGGGGATATTTCTCCTCTGCGATACGAGTCCTACCTTGCAATGCTGGAGGACGGCGGCAAGTACCGTGAGGGTGATGAATGACAGAGGCAAGTACCATGAAAGCGATGACTGACAGAGGCAAGCATCGTGAGAGTGATGAATGACAACGGAAAATACCCTGAAAGTGATGAATGACAGCGGAAAATACCCTGAAAGTGATGAATGACAGAGGCAAGTACCGTGAGAGTGTTGAATGATGGCAAAATCTCTTGTAAGACAGATGAACCGCAGGGTTCTTAAGCTGGCCGTTCCGAGTATCTTGGCCAATATCACCGTTCCTCTTGTAGGAATGGTAGATGTGGGCGTGAGCGGTCATATAGGAAATGCTGTTGCCATCGGCGGAATGGCAATATCCACCATGCTTTTTGACCTGCTGTACTGGAACATGGGCTTCCTGCGCACCGGCACCGGAGGAATGGTAGCCCAGGCATACGGTCGGCGCAATCTGACCGATGTGATGAAAATCTTTACGCAGGGCTTAGGCACGGCCCTGGGCATAGCGTTGCTGATATTTGCAATCCAGTTCCTGTACATCGATATAGCACTGAGGTTCATACCTTGTTCGGAGGCGGTTGCAGACTATGCCCGCCAGTACTACTTCATCCGTATCTGGGCGGCTCCCGCAACGCTTTCGCTGTTTGTCTTCAAAGGATTTTTCATAGGCATGCAGGATGCCGTAAGCCCAATGGCGGTTGACATTACGGTCAATGTGGCAAACCTGGCCCTGAGCCTGCTTTTTGCCGTAAGACTAGGACTGGGCTTCAGGGGCATAGCATGGGCGGTGCTCACGGCTCAGTATCTGGGACTTGTTCTGAGCATCGTGCTGTTTGTCCTATACTACCGCAAACTGCTCAGGTATGTAAACCTGCGCCTGTCGCTGAGGATGAAAGACCTCGGAAAGTTCTTCGGGGTTAACGGCAATCTGTTTGTAAGAAGCGTATGCTTTCTGTTCATCTATGTGGGCTTTACGAGCCTGGCTTCGCACTACGGCGATACGCAGTTGGCAGTCAGTACAATAATCATGAAACTGTTCATGCTGTTCTCGTTCTTCATGGACGGATTTGCTTATGCGGGCGAGGCTCTTGCAGGCCGTTACATAGGAGCAAGGGATGCCGGAGGGCTGAGGCTTTCTATCAAGGTGATTTTCCGCTGGTGCCTGTTTCTGGCGGCTGTTTCCACGCTGGTATATGTGTGTGCAGGAAAGTGGATGTTCTCCCTGATGACGGACAAGGCGGATGTAATAGCTGCTTCTGCCCCGTTCATCGTTTGGCTGTGGGTAATGCCCGCCTTCAGTACGGCGGCTTTTGTCTGGGACGGCATCTATACCGGAGCTACTGCAACCCGTTCAATTATGCTGGGAATGATATGTGCGGCCGCTTCTTTCTTTGCAGCCTACTATGGCCTGCGCCAGATATTTGGCATACAGGCACTTTATGCAGCCTATATGGTTCATGTCCTGGTACGCAGCGTCTGGATGCAGGCCTTCCGCCGCCGCTCCGTTTATGCTAAAATATCATAGAACAGAAGGGGCTGTCCGAATTACCGGAATATGTTGCTATCTTTGCTTTGCCTTTGAAGTTAATTATGGAAGGAAGCTGGATACATAATCTGTTTTTTGGAACCGGTGTGGCTCATTCGCTTATCATTATAGCAATAGTCATAGCGGCCGGAGTGGTCTTGGGCAACTTTAAGGTCAAGGGCCTGACGCTGGGAACCACATGGGTGCTGTTCGTAGGCATTTTGCTTTCGCATTTTGGGCTGAGGGCAGATCCTCAGGTGCTGAGTTTTGTCAAGGATTTTGGTCTGATACTTTTTGTGTATGCAATAGGTCTGTCGGTTGGTCCAAACTTCTTTTCGTCGTTCAAGAAAGGGGGGCTTGCCCTGAACGGATGGGCTTTTTTGATAGTCTTTGGTGCATGCCTGTGTGCCTGGTTAATTCACAAGATAACCGGCACATCGCTACTTACTATGGTGGGCGTGATGCAGGGAGCGGTGACCAACACTCCCGGACTTGGTGCCGCACAGCAGACCGTAACGGACAGCTTTGCTGCCGATGCCGCCTCTGCCTCGGCTATGGTGGAAGATCTCAGCCTGGGCTATGCGGTAGCCTATCCTATGGGCGTTGTTGGCATCATACTCAGCATTCTGATAATAAGATTCTTGTTCAGGATTAAACTGGAAAGAGAATCCCAGCTGCTCGACGCCAAAGATTCCGCCAAGATAGCTCAGCCTACGGTAGTTACACTTGAGATTGTGGAGGGCAGTCTGGCCGCCGGCAAAACGGTTTTGGCCCTGCATGAGGTATGTGGTTTTGACATAGTGCTTTCTCGCATCCGCCGCAAAGACCTTTCCGTAGAAATTCCCACTTCCAAATCTGTCCTGTATGCCGGAGACAGGGTAAGGGCCGTTGTTTCCAAGAACAATCTTTCAAAGGCGTTCGGCGTCTTTGGCCGGGCCATAGAAAACATGGGAGACGAAGACTGGAACATACTGGATAAGAATCTGGTGGCAAGACGCGTTTACGTTACCCGCCGCAGCGTTGACGGAAAAACTTTGGAGAGCCTTGCCATAAGACACGACTACGGCGTAAGCATCACCCGTATTCTCCGTACCGGTATAGAAATAGTACCCAAACCCAATACAGAAATCTTTGTAGGAGATGTTTTGGTTGCAGTCGGAAGCCAGGAAGATGTGGAAAAGGTTGCAAAACTTGTAGGCAATTCGCAGAAGAGGCTATATCGCCCGAGGATAGCTCCCATATTCTTTGGAATTGCTCTGGGTATCTTGCTGGGCAGCCTGCCCATACATTTTCCGTTCATGCCTCAGGCCGTAAAGCTCGGTCTTGCCGGAGGTCCGCTGATTGTGGCCATTCTTCTCAGCTACTTTGGTCACAGGGTAGGCTTTGAGACCTACACCACCCAGAGCGCCAACCTGATGATAAGGGAGATGGGGCTCTGCCTGTTCCTTGCGGCAGTGGGAATAGGAGCCGGAGAAAACTTCGTATCCACGCTTTCCAGCGGAGGTTACCTTCTGGTGTTCTACGGTGTTCTGATTACAACCGTACCGCTTCTTGCCGTAGGCATTCTTGCTCGTCTGATATCCAAGACCAACTATCTTACACTCATGGGCCTTATGGCGGGCAGCACCACAGACCCTCCGGCACTGGCATTTGCATCAGAAACTTCTGGAAACAGCTATCCGGCCATAGGCTATGCCACGGTTTATCCGCTGAGCATGTTCCTCAGGGTTGTAGCCGCCCAGATCATGACCCTCCTTGCCCTAAGTTGACAATTTTTTTAGGGAATTTTTCAAAACAGATTCTTATATTTGCAGACGGTAAAATTAAAACCGTATGCAAAAACGCAACTTAGTATCCATCTCCGATTTGAGTAAAGAAGAGATGCTGGCACTTTTAAGACGTGCCCAGGAATTTGAAAAGAACCCCAACCAGCGCATTTTAGCCGGCAAAGTTGTGGGTTCTTTATTTTTTGAACCCTCCACCCGCACCCGACTCAGTTTTGAAACGGCGGTGAACCGTTTAGGCGGAAGAGTAATCGGCTTCAGCGATGCAAGCACCAGCAGCCAGTCCAAGGGCGAAACGCTCAAAGACACCATAATGATGGTTGCCAACTATGCAGATCTGATTGTGATGCGTCACCCCTTGGAAGGTGCCGCCCGTTATGCGAGCGAGATTTCCAGGGTACCTATCATCAACGCCGGAGACGGCAGCAACCAGCACCCCACTCAGACAATGCTGGACCTTTATACCATCCTCCAGACTCAGGGAACGCTTGAAAACCTGACCATAACCATGGTCGGCGACCTGAAGTACGGCCGTACGGTCCACTCCTTGCTTGAGGCCATGCATTTCTTCCATCCAAAGTTCATCTTTGTGGCCTGTCGCGAGTTGGAAATGCCGCGTCAGTACAAGGAATACTGCGAAAGGCTTGGTATAGAGTATGAGGAAACCAGAGACTTTTCCTCTCAGGTCATAAACAAGACAGACATACTCTACATGACCCGCGTCCAGAGGGAGCGTTTTTCTGACCTGATGGAATATGAACGCGTAAAGAACATATACACTCTTACGGCAAGCATGCTTTCTGGCTGCAAGCCCAACCTCAGAGTCCTCCATCCGCTTCCAAGGGTTACGGAAATAACCCAGGACGTGGACGATACTCCTCAGGCATATTACTTCCAGCAGGCCCTCAACGGCCTCTATACCCGAGAGGCTATCATCTGCCGCGCACTCGGGCTGTAAAACTCAAGTCACAGATAATGTAAAACAGCAGAAACAATGACTATCCAGACCAAAAAAGAACTTGCCGTAGCAGCATTGCAGAACGGCATCGTCATAGACCATATCCCTTGCCCCTCCCTGTTCAAGGTAGTAAACATCCTGGGAATAGAGAAGCTGGAGAACGGAGTGTTCATAGGAAACAACCTCACCAGCCGCAGCATGGGGCGGAAAGGGCTTATCAAGATTGCCGACATAGACCTGCCCAAGGAAACCTTGAACCGCATAGCCGTAATAGCTCCCAACGCCGTAATCAACATCATAAAGGATTACGAAGTTGTAGAAAAGCACAAGGTTGAACTTCCGGAAGACCTGGTTGATATCGTAAGGTGCAACAATCCAAAATGTATCACCAACAACGAGCCTATGGCAACCCACTTCCATGTAACAGACAAGGAAGCCAATCATTTCAAGTGCCGCTACTGCGAGCGCATAGTAAGCCGCGAAGAAGTGGTTCTCAAGTAACTCTTCCTCCGTAAATCGTTGAATTTTTATAGGATTTGTAGGAAATATCGGCACAATTTATATCTTTGTGACCTAATCATCAAATATATTTAAATTTATGCCAAGAAGTTTATCCGGTAGAAGTTTCCTCAAACTGTTGGACTTTACCACGGAAGAAATTCAATATCTCTTGAAGCTCAGCGAAGATTTCAAGAGCCTTAAACGCACAAACACTCCTCACAAGTATCTGCAGGGCAAGAATATCGTGCTTCTGTTCGAGAAGACATCTACCCGAACCCGCTGCTCTTTTGAAGTAGCCGGCAACGATTTGGGTATGGGCGTTACATATCTGGACCCTAACTCATCGCAGATGGGCAAGAAGGAATCTCTTGAAGATACTGCAAAGGTTCTGGGACGAATGTATGACGGTATAGAGTACCGTGGTTTTGACCAGAAGATTGTTGAGGATCTTGCAAAGTATGCCGGCGTGCCGGTATGGAACGGTCTTACCACCGAGTTCCATCCCACTCAGATGCTGGCCGATGTGCTGACAATCAAAGAGAACTTCGGATACTACAAGGGTCTTACAATGGTGTTCATGGGCGATGCCCGCAACAACGTTGCCAACTCCCTGATGGTAGTTTCCGCAAAACTCGGAATCAACTTTGTAGCTTGCGGCCCCAAGGCTAACATGCCGGCCAAAGAACTGGTTGACACCTGCAAGAAGATAGCCAAGGAAAACGGCTGCACCATAACCCTTACGGACGATGTAAAGAAGGGTACCAAGAACGCCGATGTCATATATACAGACATCTGGGTTTCAATGGGTGAGCCTGCCGAGCTTTGGGAGAAGAGAATCAAGCTCCTCAAACCTTATCAGGTAAACGATGCCGTAATGAAGAATGCAAACCCCAACGCTATCTTCATGCACTGCCTGCCGTCGTTCCACGATCTTGAAACAACCGTAGCAAAGGAAATCTACCAGAAGTTCGGACTCAAGGAAATGGAAGTTACGGACAAGGTGTTCCGCAGCCGTCAGTCCAAGGTCTTTGACGAGGCCGAAAACCGCATGCACACCATCAAGGCAGTAATGTACGCAACCCTCAAGTAAGTAATTGATTTTGACAATATTATCGAACTCCCGTTCGTTCCGGAATGGGAGTTTGGTTTTTTCTTTTTTTCCAGAATACGGTGTTTTTGAGATACTTATCTGATTGAAATTTGCCGGAAATGGAGAATTGAAGAGTTTTAAAAATTAGAGGAGTATGGGAAAGAGATTAGTAATAGCATTGGGCGGCAACGCCCTGGGCAACAGCCCTCAGGAGCAGCTCAGACTTGTGGAGGCCACGGCTTCCGCCATTGTTGATCTGGAAGAAGACGGCTACGATGTGGTTGTGGGCCACGGCAACGGGCCGCAGGTTGGTATGGTAAACCTGGCATTCGAGTATTCCGCAACCCATGGCGGAAGTGCTCCGCTGATGCCCTTTCCGGAGTGCGGGGCCATGACTCAAGGCTACATAGGTTATCACCTCCAGCAGGCAATCCAGCGCGAGCACGGAAGAAGGCACATGCCCAGACCTTGCGCGGCGGTTCTTACTCAGGTTGTTGTAGATGAGAACGATCCGGCCTTCCAGTTCCCCACAAAACCTGTAGGCATGTTCTACGGCAAGAACGAAGCCGAGGCCATAGCCAAAGAAACCGGCTACACTTTTGTGGAAGATGCCGGAAGGGGCTACCGCAGAGTGGTACCTTCGCCTATGCCTGTTAAAATTGTGGAACTTCCGGTTGTAAGGCGTCTGATAGAGGCTCACACTACGGTCATAACCGTAGGCGGTGGTGGAATTCCGGTTGTCCAGAAAGGCTGGGACGACTTCCGCGGAGTGGCTGCCGTAATAGATAAAGACAGAGCCTGCGCAAAGCTTGCCATTGACCTAAAGGCTGATATGCTTGTCATCCTTACCGCTGTGGAGAAGGTTTCCATCAACTTCAACCAGCCAAATCAGTACGAGCTGGATTCGATGTCAATCGATGAGGCAAAACAGTTCATGGCTGAGGGGCAGTTTGCTCCGGGCAGCATGCTTCCAAAGATTGAGTCCTGCGTTAGCTTCCTTGAGAAACGCCCTTCCGGAATGGCGCTGATCACTTCCCTGGAAAAAGCCCGCGAAGCCCTCTGGGGCAAAACCGGAACCATTATCGTTTCCAAGAAAAAGTAGTCTCGTTTCAAAGAACATACATAGGTTCAGACAACAAATAATCAAATATATGAACACTAGAGTCACATCAAGTTATTCTGTAACTTTACTCACTATATTATTAGTTGCGATAGTAACTTCTTGTGGTAAAGACGACAGTGTAGTTAACAAACAAGAAAAATATATTAATTCTCACAGGATACTTCAAGAAATTGCTATTAAAGAACTAGAATCCTTTCTCATCGATGATGATGTTCTTACTAAAGGAGGTAATGGACATAGAGTTATTAAAAGTATTTTAGCCGGTAAAAACCGAGCATTTTTTAATTTTATTTTCAACATCCGGCTCAATGGTGGCATTCTCCTGATTTCAAGTTTTCGCTCTCTTCTTATTTTCCGAATATACCGGTAGTAAGGCGAACTTCTGAACTCAAGAAGGAAGAACTGATGGTAATAGGAGGAGGATATCCTGATAAAGTTCCTCATTTGGCAGTTATCAGATTAGATAAAAGGCCAGATGAACCAGGCGATTATATGATAGATGTGATGTTTACCACAGACGAGGGAGGAACAATCGTGGCTGGAGGCACCCTTCATTTTGAATAGAAGTAAAAAGAGCGGCAATCGCCGCTCTTTTTTTACTTGGACATTTCCTCGAATGTCTTCTTGATGATGCCCACTGCCTGTTTGATTTCCTTTTCGTTGATGCAGAGTGGCGGAGCAAAGCGGATGATGTGGTCGTGGGTAGGCTTTGCCAGAAGGCCGTTATCGCGGAGTTTCAGACAGATGTCCCAGGCCGTCTTCTTACCGATAGGCTTGGTTACAATGGCATTGAGAAGGCCGCGTCCCCTTACCTGAACAATGAACGGGGAGTTAATCTTATTGATTTCATCGCGGAAGATTTTACCCATCTTTTCTGCGTTCTCCGTGAGTTTCTCTTCCTTGATTACCGTAAGGGCGGCAATTGCAACCTTTGCGGCCAGAGGAAATCCTCCGAAGGTTGAGCCGTGCTCGCCCGGCTTTACGTTGAGCATGATGTCGTCGTCTGCAAGGCAGGCAGATACCGGAAGCACTCCACCTCCGAGGGCCTTGCCAAGGATTACGATGTCAGGGCGGATGCCGTCGTGCTGTGAGCAGAGCATCTTGCCTGTTCTTGCAATACCTGTCTGTACTTCATCGGCGATGAAAAGCACGTTGTGCTTGTGACAGAGGTCATAGCATTTCTTCAGGTAGCCGTCATCCGGAACAAACACCCCTGCCTCTCCCTGTATTGGCTCAGCGATGAATGCGCATACCTCTTTACCATATCTGTTAAGTGCCTTCTCCAGAGCTTTGGGATCGTTGTAAGGAATGCGGATGAAGCCAGGGGTCAGAGGACCGTACTGAGCGTAGGAGGAAGGGTCGTCGCTCATGGTAATGATAGTGACCGTTCTTCCGTGGAAGTTTCCGCTGCAGCAGATGATCTTTATCTTGTCGTTAGGAATGCCCTTCTTTACGGCTCCCCAGCGGCGGGCAAGCTTCAGGGCAGTCTCAACTCCTTCTGCTCCGGTGTTCATCGGGAGTACCTTGTCATAGCCGAAGTAGTTGTGCATGAACTTCTCGTACTCGCACAGGCAGTTGTTGTAGAACGCCCTTGATGTAAGGCACAGCTTGTCTGCCTGGTCTTTGAGGGCCTTTACAATCTTCGGGTGGCAGTGGCCCTGGTTTACTGCCGAGTATGATGAGAGGAAGTCAAAGTACTTGTTGCCCTCAACGTCCCATACGTAGATTCCCTTTCCTCTTTCGAGAACTACAGGAAGCGGATGGTAGTTGTGCGCTCCATACTTTTCTTCCATTGCCATGTAGCGTTTGCTGACGGCTGTAATTTTTGCCTTAGGCTGCACCTTCTTTGCTGCAGCTTTCTTTATTGCAGGCTTTGCAGGGGCTTTCTTTGCCGGTGCTTTTGCAGTTTTGGTTTTTGTTGCCATATAGTTGAATCAGTTGATTTGCCGCATAGAATCTAATATATTGCAAAGGTTATGATTGCAAGTCTCTACAAATGTAGTGTATTTCTTTGAAAAGGTGAAACTGTTTCTTCATATTAATCAATCAGGGTACTGTAAGGCCTATTTTGCGAAAAGTTACGGAAAAGTGCGGAAAACAGGAAAAGAAACCCGCAAGAGGTGTTGGCATAATTTGCTGTTACTGCTCAGACACGGAAGTTTGCGGGTGAGCCATTTTTTCACACTAATCTTACAATTCACTAGTACGTTGTAAGTAGATCCGGCAATGTAGTTTGCCGTGGCGGATTTTTCTTTTGGAGGTAAGGAAACTTTTACTATCTTTGCAACCCGCTAAAAATGGCGGTTAGTAAATTAAATTAAAGATTAACAGTATTTTAAATGCCAACAATCCAACAATTGGTAAGGAACGGGCGTAAGAGAATTGTGACAAAATCCAAGTCTCGTGCCCTTGATTCCAGCCCTCAGAAGAGGGGAGTTTGTGTACGTGTTTACACAACAACTCCCAAAAAGCCTAACTCAGCAATGAGAAAAGTTGCTCGTGTAAGGCTTACCAACCAGAAAGAGGTGAATGCCTACATCCCGGGAGAAGGCCACAACTTGCAGGAACACAGCATCGTGCTGGTTCGCGGCGGTCGTGTAAAAGACCTTCCTGGAGTACGTTATCACATTCTTAGGGGAGCTTTGGATACCGCAGGAGTAGAAGGCCGCAAACAGGGTCGTTCTCTCTATGGAGCCAAGAGGCCTAAAGCACCTAAGAAGTAAGTCATCAACTATTAAAACATTTCCAAAATGAGAAAAGCAAAGCCTAAAAAGAGGATTCTACTTCCAGATCCTAAGTATCACGATGTAATGGTTACCCGCTTCGTGAACAACCTTATGTTGCAGGGGAAGAAGAGTATCGCTTACGCTATTTTTTACGATTCTATCGACATGATCGGCGAGAAGATGAAAGATTCTGGCAAGGCTCCTATGGAAATTTGGAAGAAAGCGCTTGAAAACGTTACCCCTCAGATAGAGGTAAAGAGCCGCAGAGTCGGTGGCGCCAATTTCCAGGTTCCTACGGAAGTGCGTCCGGAGAGAAAGATATCGCTGAGTATGAAGAACATGATTCTCTATGCTCGTAAACGTCCGGGCAAGTCGATGGCTGAAAAACTGGCAGCGGAGATAATGGCAGCATACAATAATGAAGGTGGTGCCTTCAAGAGAAAAGAGGATATGCACAAGATGGCAGAGGCCAACAAGGCATTCGCTCATTTCCGTTTTTAGTGTTCCGGGAGAAAGCTGAATGGCAAGAGATCTCAAATACACTAGAAACATCGGCATCATGGCTCACATAGATGCCGGTAAAACAACCACATCTGAAAGAATCCTTTACTACACTGGTAAGACTCACAAGATTGGTGAGGTTCACGACGGTGCCGCAACAATGGACTGGATGGTGGAGGAGCAGGAGAGAGGTATAACCATAACTTCTGCAGCTACCACTGCGTTCTGGCATTACGGAGCGGACACTTACCAGATTAACCTTATCGACACTCCCGGCCACGTGGACTTTACCGTTGAGGTAGAGCGAAGCCTGCGTGTGCTGGACGGTACGGTTGCTACTTTCTGTGCTGTTGGACGAGTTCAGCCTCAGAGCGAAACCGTCTGGAGGCAGGCAGACAAGTACAAGGTCCCCAAGATCGCCTATGTAAACAAGATGGACCGTGTAGGTGCAGACTTCATGGGCGTGGTAGATGATATAAAGAACAAGCTCGGTGCTCATGCAGTTCCAATCTGCCTCCCGATAGGGGCGGAGGAGAAGTTCCAGGGCATAGTTGACCTGATAGACATGAAGGCCTACTTCTACGATACAGACAACAAGGAGCTTGTGAATTTTGAAATAAAGGATATTCCTGCAGAGCTTCTGGACGAGGCAAGCCAGTGGAGGAACAACCTTCTGGAAACGGCTGCCGAATTTGACGAGGCCCTGATGCAGAAATATTTCGACGATCCTCAGACAATAACCAAAGAAGAGATCATAGCTGCAATTCGTAAGGGCACAATTGCTATGGATATTGTTCCGATATGCTGCGGTTCTTCATTCAAGAACAAGGGCGTACAGTTCCTTCTTGATGCCGTGGTAAGGTATCTGCCCAGTCCGCTGGACAAAGGAAATGTTACCGGAATAAATCCAAGAACAAATGAAGAGGTGGAGCGTAAGCCTTCTGCTTCTGAACCGTTCTGCGGCCTGGTGTTCAAGATTGCAACCGATCCTTTTGTCGGAAGGCTGGCATATATGCGCGCCTATTCCGGCCGTCTGGATTCCGGATCGTACATACTCAATACAAGAAGCGTCAAGAAGGAGAGAGTTGCAAGGCTCTATCAGATGCACTCCAACAAGCAGAATCCCATAGATTTTGTAGAAGCCGGAGACATCTGCGGCGTGGTAGGGTTCAAAGACTTGCATACGGGAGATACCGTATGCGACGAAAAGCATCCTATTGTGCTGGAGTCTATGGTTTTTCCGGATCCGGTAATCGGCCTTGCCGTAGAGCCCAAGACCCAGGGAGACCTCGACAAACTCGGTATCGCTCTCGGCAAACTGGCCGAGGAAGATCCTACCTTCACCGTAAAGTCAGATAACGAAACCGGCCAGACCATCATCAGCGGTATGGGTGAGCTTCATCTGGAGATTCTTGTTGACCGTCTGAAACGCGAGTTTGGCGTGGAGATTAACCAGGGTGCACCTCAGGTGAACTACAAGGAGGCTCTCATGCAGACCGTGCAGCACAGAGAGGTATTCAAGAAGCAGACGGGAGGACGTGGAAAGTTTGCGGATATAATTGTGGAACTTGGCCCGGCAGACGAGGGAGTTACCGGACTGCAGTTTGTGGATGAAGTCAAGGGAGGTAACATTCCCAAGGAGTTCATTCCGGCTGTGGAGAAGGGCTTCAAGGCTGCCATGCAGAATGGCCCGCTGGCAGGATATGAGGTAACCTCCATGAAGGTTGTGCTCAAGGACGGTAGCTTCCATCCTGTGGATTCAGACCAGTTGAGCTTTGAAATCTGCGCCCGCCAGGCATTCCGCAAGGCCGCAAGAAAAGCCGCACCGGTGATTATGGAACCTATAATGGCTCTGGAAGTAGTAACTCCGGAAGACTATATGGGCGATGTCATCGGAGACCTCAACAAGAGGAGAGGACAGATCACGAACATGGACAGCCGCGGAGGAGCCCGCATCATTAAGGCCAAGGTTCCGCTGAGCGAGCAGTTCGGTTATGTGACGGTCCTCAGAACCTTGTCGAGCGGGCGTGCAACAAGTACAATGGAATTTTCTCATTATGCAGAACTTCCGGCCAACCTTGCCAAGGATATCATAGACAGGGCCGGTACGAGGTATCTGGATGATGAAGACTGATCGTCGAATAAATGATATTATAAAAACAACAATACAATGGCTCAAAAGATTAGAATTAAACTGAAGTCATACGACCATGCTCTGGTAGATAAATCAGCAGCACGCATCGTTGAAACAGTAAAATCTACAGGCGCAGTGGTAAGCGGTCCTATTCCGCTGCCTACGCACAAGCAGATTTTTACCGTAAACCGCTCTACCTTCGTTAACAAGAAGGCAAGAGAGCAGTTCGAGCTCAATTCTTTCTGCCGTCTTCTGGATATATATCCGTCTTCTTCAAAGACAGTTGATGCTTTGATGAAACTGGAGCTTCCGAGCGGTGTTGAGGTTGAAATCAGGTAAATGAAAACAAAGTTGCAGGATAAAGAGAAAAATCTTTATCTTTGCACCTGGATTGGGGCTCATAGCTCAGTTGGTTAGAGCACCTGACTCATAATCAGGGGGTCGGAGGATCATGCCCTTCTGGGCCCACAATTAAAAATCAAGCACTTGCAGCAATGCAGGTGCTTGTTTTATTGTCAACGATGTGCAAATCTGTTAGTAAGAGGCTAAAGCATAAAAAACACCTTATAAAGAAAAAAGCTTCATAATAATAGCTTATTATTAAACTATTATTTGTATCTTTGTGGCGTAAAAGTTTATTATAGAACTATTATGGATGATATTTATATGCTTGCAGATGCCCTAATCCTTAATAGGATAGGTAATCACTTGAAGACTGTCAGACTGAAACAGAATATTACCCAGCAGAGTCTTGCAGATGCCGCTGGAGTGTCTCTTTCTTCACTGAAGAAAATTGAGAAGGGAGAGATTGGCTCGTTTGATTCTTTGTTAAGAGTTCTACGTACTTTAGGTAAACTTGACGTGCTTCAACCGCTGGTGGATGAAGAGCAGTTGAGCCCGAGTGAATACTACGAACTCGTCCAGTCTAATGCAGCCAAGCACAAACGGAGGCGTGCAGTTGGACGACTTAACAATACAAATAAGGAGGAATCAGAATGGTAGATGTTGCGAGAGTCAGTATGTTCGGCATACCCGTTGGCATCTTTAATTGGGATGACAGGTATGGAGTTGCCCGATTTGAGTATGACCAAAGTTTTATAGGGCGTGGCTTGGAACCATCACCGTTGATGATGCCTGTTCGGGAAGGACGAGTCTATTCATTTGCCAATTTGGGAAGGGACACCTTTCAGGGTCTGCCTGGTATGTTGGCAGATTCTCTGCCCGACACTTATGGACGTGTCTTGTTCGACAGATGGCTGTCTCTGACTGGCCGCACAAGTGGCAATCCTATTGAATCACTCTGCTTCCTCGGAAAACGGTGCATGGGAGGGTTGGAATTTGAACCAGCTATTGAAATTTCCTATAACCAAGTAGCTAAGTTTGAGATTGATAAATTGGTTGAGGTCGCCAAAGAAGCGCTTTCGGAGAAATCTTCTTTTGCTACAAATCTAGAAGATGACAAGAAAGCTGCTATTGCTGAAATACTGCGTCTAGGTACTTCTGCTGGTGGACAACGGGCAAAAGCCATCATTGCTTATAACAAGGAAACAGGAGAAGTGCGTTCTGGCCAGGTGGAAGCACCTGTGGGCTTTGACTACTATCTCATCAAACTTGACGGAGTATCTGCCAAGGCGGGATTCAGAGAAACGGAGAATTATGGACGACTGGAATATTCTTTTTACAAGTTAGCTAAGGCCTGTGGCATAGAGATGTCAGAATGTTCACTCATTGAGGAAAACGGACGTGCTCATTTCCTTACAAAGCGGTTCGATCGAAAAGAAGGGAAGAAGGTACACATGCAGACTCTTTGCGGAATTGCACATTTTGACTATCGACTCCATCGAGCATATTCATACGAACAAGCCTTCAACGTCATGCGCGTATTGAGATTGTCTTATGCAGAAGCCAGGCAAATGTTCCGTCGGATGGTATTCAATGTTGTTGTTCGCAATCAAGATGACCACACCAAAAATATATCATTCTTGATGGAAGGGGATGGCAAATGGCGACTATCTCCTGCCTACGATATGGGCTATGCCTACAATCCAAATGGTGGCTGGACCGCCACACATCAGATGTCCATCAATGAAAAGTTTGACAATATAACCCGAGATGACTTGCTGGAATTTGCTTCCAAGAACAACATCAAAGATGCAGCATCTGTTATCGATGATGTTTATGAAGCTGCTTCGCATTGGGAGGGTATAGCGAAAGATTGCGGTGTTCCATCGTCTATGATAGATGCTATTATTCCCAATATGATTCTCGGCTGATAAAAGATTTGTTATTTAATTGTCAGCGATATGTAAATCTGTTAGTAGTATTTGTAGAAGAGGGCTATGGACTCCATTCCGCCGAACAGCTGCTTGAGAAGGTAGCTTTCGTTTGGGGAGTGGATGGTGTCTCTTTCGAGACCGAAGCCCATAAGCAGAGGGTCTGTACCCAGGATTTTCTGCATATCTGCCAGTACGGCTATGCTTCCGCCGCCGCGGCTTGGAACCGGCTCTATACCCAGGACTTCTGTCATGGCCTTTGAAGCGGCCTGGAATGCGGGAGATGTAATGGGGATGAGGAATCCGTTTCCGCCTTCCTTTTCTTCTACCTTGACCTTTACATACTTTGGAGCTATGGACATGAAGTGCTGCTTGAAGAGCTTGGTTATCTTGGCGCTGTCCTGATTCGGAACCAGCCTCATGGATATCTTTGCATGGGCTGTAGAAGGGAGAACCGTCTTGGCTCCTTCTCCGGTGTAGCCGCCCCATATTCCGCAGACATCCAGGCAGGGACGGATTCCGGTACGCTCCATTGTGGTATAGCCCTTTTCTCCCTTGACCTCGCGGATACCGAGGAACTTCTTGTACTCGGCGAGGTTGAACGGAGCTCTTGCAAGCTGTGCACGGTCTGCCTTGGAGAGCCTTACCACATCGTCGTAGAAGCCTTTCACCTTAACCTTTCCGTTCTTGTCTATCAGGCTTGAAATCATATCGCAGAGTACATTTATAGGATTTGCAACAGCTCCGCCGTAATGGCCTGAGTGCAGGTCTTTGTTGGGGCCGGTAACGGTTACTTCCAGATATGCAAGGCCTCTCATTCCGCAGTTTATGGAAGGAACCTTTTCGCTTATCATCGTGGTGTCGGATACAAGGATTACATCCGAAGAGAGCATCTTCTTGTTCTTCTTCACCCAGGCCGGAAGTGACGGGCTTCCGATTTCCTCTTCGCCCTCAAAGATGAACTTGACATTGTGCTTGAGCTGCTTGGTCTTAACAAGGTATTCGAAGGCCTTTATGTGCATGAAAAGCTGACCTTTGTCGTCGTTGGCTCCTCTTCCCCAGATGGCTCCGTCGTGAATCTGAGGCTCAAAGGGGTCCGAGTTCCACTTCTCCAGCGGCTCTGCGGGCTGAACGTCATAGTGGCCGTAAACCATTACGGTTTTGGCATTTGGGCTTACGGTCTTTTTGCCAAAGACCACCGGATTGCCGGCTGTGGGATAAACGGCGGCCTGATCGGCTCCGGCCTGTTTGAGCAGTTCAACCAAACGGTTTGCACATTTGAGCATGTCTGCCTTGTGCTCTTTCTTTGCGCTTATAGACGGGATTCTCAGGATGGAGAAAAGTTCCTCAAAGAATCTGTCTTTGTTCTGTTGGATGTATTGTTTCATAGCTTTGATGATAGTTGTTTCAGAGGGTTGTCAGAAGCTCCATTCGAAGCCAAAGTTGACGGCGGCGCGGTGTTTGGCCTTTACTCTTTCTCCGTTGATTGTCTTGTAGCGGTGGGTCATTCTCCAGAAGCAGTCAAAGCGCAGGACTCTGAGGATGTTGGTTACGCCAACTCCCATTTCTACATAGGGTTTCCTCAGCGATCCCATACCTTCCGGAAAGAGCATGACGGCGTTCATGCCTTCATACAGAGCGCCCGGCCCGGTTCCCATGACGGTGCTGCCGGGGTTGCCTATCTTGCCGTCTGTGATGCCGTTGTTCTGCTTGGAAAGGGTTCCGTATGCAAACTTGACCGTAAAGACCTCTCTCCATTGCAGCCGCTTCATAAGCGGAATCTTGCCGAGGAAAAAGCCCTTGAAGTTATGCTCGTAGGCTACGGTGGTCCAGGTGTCGGATGCAAACTCGTAGAAATCCATGCAGGCAAATGCGGTCTTGTCCAAGAAGTATGTTCCGTTACCCTCGTGAAGTTTGAGCAGAGGGTAAGGAACCTTGCCTATGATTCTTCCGCTCTTGATCTGTATGGTGGAGGTTCCTGCCGGCGGCAAGTGTAGGTAGTAGTCGAGCGTGCTCTCCAGCCTGAGGTAGTTGTAGGAGTTGTGCCCCAGGCCTTTGACCGAACCCGTCACATCCATGGTCAGCACCGGGTATTTTGTGTAAACGAAGACTTTGTTGAACGTTCCCCTGGTTACGGTTTCCTGCCACGAAAAGCGGGCCGAATAATGCAGCTGGCTGGCTGCCACATTGGTGACATGGATGCTGTCCGGTGTAAACATGGGAACATAGCTGTTGGAGTAGATACGCCTGCTTTCTATGGATATGCTGTTGTTGAAACTCTGGTTGAATTCGTGGATGTAGCTCAGCGAAAAGTCATTGACCGGGCTGAGCCTTTCCGAGTTGCCCTTGTTCAGCAAGGAGGCCATAATGTTGCCCTCCGTAAGGGAATTGACACTGCGCCCAAGTTGCATCATATCTCGGCTCCCCTTGACGATGATTTCTCTTGTGGGGGTGTTGTTGAACATGATTTCTGCCATGAGGCCTCCCTTGAACCTTTTGTCTTTTGTGCCGTATGCCACATGGCCGGTCAGCCTGACTTTTTTGCTGAATTCCTCTGTGGTGCGTCCTCCGAACTGGAATCTTGCTCCTTCTACGTTGTTAAAGCTGAAGAGCTTGTAGTAGGGGCCTATGCCAAAGTAGTCTGACACATCGTAATAGCCGTTCACAAATGCAGTTACAATTGTATATAAATCGTGATACAGCGGAACGTTCTTGATGGAATCTACCATGCTGTAGATGTTGCTTTCTTTCTGAGTCAGAGGCACGGGACGGGTTTTCTGCCAATAGCTTTCGTCGTCTATGAGGGGGTTGGGCCTTGCCGTAGCAACATTGGTTATGAGCTTTGAAACGCTGTCCGGCATTGTTTTGTCAAAGCGGGGGTCCAGATAGTCGCACTGGCGGCGTCCGAGAAAACTCATGAGCTTGGAGGAATCGCGCATGGTAATTGAAAAGTCTGCATACATCCTGTCCTGCTTGAAGAACCAGAGCGAATCGCGGTCAGGATCTATGCCGTGGCCGTCCACGAGCTGATAGTCGGAATCTATTACGAGGTCTCTGATCCAGTTTACATTGGAGCCCTTCTTGAGCTTCACATGTATTTCTCTTAGGGCCCAGTCTTTGGCGTCTATCCTCATTTCTCCGTCAAAGGTTGGGGAAGAAACCATCTTTGCCGGATGGAAGCGTATGTGATAGGTCTTGCGCCCGCCTATGTTCAGGCTGTCTATCAGGAAGTAGTCGTAAAAGACATTGGGCCCGCTCACCGGCGATGGAATCATGATGTTGAACAGCTTGATGAAATCGTCGTAGAAGTTTACCTGGACATGCATGTTGCCCGTAAACTGAGCAAGCGTGCTTTCGTCCTTGACCCCGGATATGCGGCTGGCCTGAATGATTTCTTTGGTCTGCGATGGATTTTTCTGCCTGTAGAACATGGAGTTGTTTTCCGTAATCATTATGGGCAGGTACGGCTGGCCGGAAATTACAGAAGTATCCATGTAGTCAAACACAAAGCCGAAGTTTTTTCTCAGAAGCTTGTTCTTTATCTGCTTGTCTGCATTTACGAGGTCCAGCTCCATCTTTGTGTACATGCGGCACTCGTAGCGTTCTCTCTCCTGGGGGTTGTTGTATTTTTTGCCGTTTTCTATGTTGGACAGAATCCAGCGGATGTAGCGGTTATCGGGCTTTACAACAATCTGCTTCAGGAGATTCTCCTCCATCTTTATGGCAAAATCTATCTGGTTGAAGGCTCCGGGCTTGATTTTCTTTTCCTGAGGCTCGTAGCTGACATATTCTATCCTGAGAATGTCCGAACCGGTTTCTCTGGTTTCCAGGATATAATAGCCGTCGTCGTCGGTGGTTACTCCCACCGTTGTGCCTTTGAGGAAGATATTGGCGTATGGCAGAGGATCGCCGGTGTCGGCATCGGTGACGCGCCCTTTCACCCTTGTTGTCTGGCCCCAGGAAAAGGATGAAGCCAAAGTGCAAAGCAGCAAGGCGGCTGCAAAAAACAATCGCTGAGTAAAACCGTTGCCCAATATGTCAATTATCCTCTTCAAGGGTTAATAGTTGAATATATCCGGGGTCAAAACCGTATTGAATTCTTTCTGAAGGGTGTTGTAAACGGTTGTGTTACCGTTCTTTTCCTCCAGTTTGAGTATGCAGAGGCTCATGTCTTTTTTGCTGTACGAAGCCTCCAGATGGTTCCAGCGGCCCTTGGCGCTCTTTGCCACGTCAAAGTCAAAGACATAGTACTGGTCCGTAGTCTTGAGGTTGAATGCAGATTTGTTGACCTTTGCAGCCTCGGCTATCTGGCCCTTGATGCAGTACAGGAGTGTCTGCTGCAGAAGTTTCATGTTGTGGTCTGTCTTTGTGTTGAACACATTCCTGCTGCCGCCGTTTATCATTATAACCTTATCTCCGTTGAGAATCAGCTGGTTGTCTTTTTCCTTACCGCTGTTTTTGTGTCCGGTGAACTGCATCTTCATCTGATTTGCTTCTCTGATGAAATACATCTTTCCCTGGCTTGTGACATTTTTCTTCATGCCCTTCATGGTTTTGACCTGGGTGCAGGAAGACACCACCGTCTTGTAGGACTCGTTCTTTTTCTGTATAGATGCAGCTACCTGGTCTTTGTCTTGGGCAGACGCTCCCGCAGAAAAAAAGCCGCAGGCAACAACGGCAATGCCGAGCAGCATGGCCTGAATCCTCTTTGTACTCATAGTTATTCTTTCCATAATCCAACAAAGATAAAATCTGTTTATGAAAAATTCAACTCCGAGGTTACTCCAAAAACGATACCACCTTGTCTTTTCCTAAAATTCTTGAGCAGGTCATCAGCGATGTGATTGATACTCCGAGCACTCCGTGCAGATTGAGGTTCTGCCCGGTGAAGAAAAGGTTGGGCAGCGGGGTTCTGGTTGTCAGGAGTGTTTGCGTGAGGTTGTTGCAGTCTTTCCGGATACCGTAGGCAGACCCTCTTATGGCTCCGGTGTAGTTGCGGTAGGTTAGCGGAGTGCTGGTAAAGACCTTTTCTGTATATTGCCCCAGATTCGGAAAAACATTCTCAGCCAGACGGATGCACTCCTCCGCCCGCCGTGCCTTGAAGTCGTTGTAGGCGCTGCCCCGCCTCATGGGCAGGGTGTTTTGCCACTGCTCCACCTGAGAAAAGTCCATAGGGGCAAGGATATCCATCTGGGAAGCGTATGGGCTGCCGTCGGACGGAACCTGCTGGGTAATCAGCAGGCCTTTGATGTTGCCCTTTTCTGCCTGAGCGGCCACGTCCCATACCGAATCCAGGTCCGGACTGTACCAGTAAACATTTCTGTTCAGGTACGGAATCTTTCCGCCCTTGAGCTTAAGATTGACGGTAAAGAAGCCGTATGTCTGCTCCAGCCGGCAGATCCTGCGGCGGAAGACGGGCCTTACCGCCGAGGTTTCTTTCAGAAGGCCGAGCGTCAGCTGAGGGCTCAGGTCGGAGACAAAAAGGCTGGCTTCCAGAATTTCCTTACGCCCGTCCGGCATAAGGGCCGGAGTTCTTCCTTCCACCTCAACGCCCGTAATCTTTCCGTCTTTTTCTATGAGGGAAACCGCTTCCGTACAGTTCATTATGCAACCTCCCATCTTGCGGATGCCTTCTGCCAGAGTATCGGCAATCATGGAGCCGCGCCCCCTGAGCCTCCATGCGCTCTGTATGTAGGAACTGTTGATTTGGGCAAAAGGATACAGCGGCAGGGAGTTTCTATTGAGTTCTATCTTCAGCGATGCCCCGCTTACCACATCCTCCAACAGGCTGTTGTGGAGGCTGCTTCTGAGAAAATCGGAGGCATTGGACTCAAACAACGGATTTGTTGTGCTGTAATCTCCGCCGTTGTTTGTCAACGGTTCCGTTATGTGCAAGCCCACATCCTTGAGAAAACCGGCAAAGGCATGGATTTCTGCCCTGCGCTGCGGAAAGCAGTCTGACAGGCCGTCTGCATATTCCGCATATCCGTTTTTGAGCAGATAGCTGCGGCCGCCGAGTATTATCTGGTCAAAGCCGTCTGCGTCCAGACGGTGCCAGGGCAGGTCCATCAGGCCAAAACCTCTGAATATCCTCTCCAGAATCTGACCTTTGTCCAAAGCCCCCACATAATGGAATCCGGTGTCGAACTCGTCCGTTCCTCTTTTGAAACTTTGCAGGCAACCGCCCAGAGCTGCATTCTTTTCCAGAACGCAGACCTTCATTCCGTTTTTTGCCAGAATAAAGGCACACTGCAGGCCACCGAGTCCGCTGCCCAATATGACGGCGTCAAAGCTCATCGCTGAGGAAATTATTTATTCTTATTCTTGGACCTGTAAGCCTCCCATTTATAGTATAGGTAAGGCTGTAAGGTAAAGGTAATCAGAATGGTAGATATCATTCCGGCCAATGTGGAAAGCCCTATGGAAGATATTGCCGGGTGCACCGCAAACAGCAGGCTGGCTATGGCTATGATCAGCATTGCTGCCGAAAAGAAAATGGCGCTGCGGTGATATTTCAGAAGTTCCTGCCGGCTCTTTCCCTTGATGAGCCCGTCCATGACAAAGATGCTGTAATCCACTCCCATTCCAAATATGAAGGTAGATATCACCATGTTTATCAGATTGAACTGCATTCCAAAGAGTTTCATGAATCCGAGAACCATGAACCAGCTCATGAACATGGGCAGAAATGCAATGACCGCATGCACCACATTTCTGAGAGCCATAAGAAGAATCACCAGTACAAACAAAGACGAAATCAGAAGCACGGTGTTAAAATCGTGCTCCATAATCTCCAGCATATCAGTTGTGTAGAACAGAGGATCTATGACAATCAGACCGGCGGCCAAAATCTCGTCTTTCTGCGGACCGCCCTGGGCCAGAACGGAGGAAGCGTTCCAGAGAGCCTGCTCGTCCTCTGCCTTCAGGGTTGTAAGTACGAGATATGTTCCGTCTTCGTTCTTTTCCATAAAGTTGCCTATAATCTCTTCCGGAATTACGCCGCTGCCGAACACATCTACCGGAGTATATTCCTTTTCCAGGGCCTCGTAGAATTCTTCAAACATTTCTGCTTCAAAGCCGTTTCGTTCTGCGGCCTCGGATGTAAGTCTTACTACCTGTGCTTTCTTTTCCGGAGTAAAGTAGCTGTTCCACTGTTCTATGCGCTCATTCTGAACGGAAGAAGGGTAGAGCAGCGCAGACAGGTTGTTGAAAGAAGCTATCTGCCCCTGATCCTTCATAATCTGACATTGGGCGGCAATCCTGCGGTTGAGCATCAGGGCGCTGTCCAGGTCTTTTGAATGTACGGCAATGTACTTGGTCTGCATTCCGCCCTGAGTCTTTTGGGCATAGAGGTTTTCTGCCTCTATGAGCCTTGGCGAACTGTATGAAAGATGAGAAAGGTCCGTGTCAAAATCTGCCCGTCCGCGGGTGAATACCAGGCTCAGGACGAACAGTACGGTAACCAGAACAATGAGCCAGGTCTGCCTGTAATACGGCGCAGTTGTAATCTTTTCTATCCGGGCAAAGGCTTTGTCGTTCTTTTTTCCGGGGTTGCTTCTGAACAGCTGCGGCATAAAGAATATGGCCGCAACCGTAGTTCCAACCATTACGAACGAGGCCATGAGCCCAAAGTCTCTCAGAAGTGCAGATTTTGTAAATATCAGACCGAGCAGCGAACCTACCGTGGTTATACAGCCCAGAAGCACAGGCTTGGCCTGGTCTCTGAGAACCTGCTCCGGATCTCCCACATACTTGTGATGGGTAATCAGATGTATGCAGTAGCTCAGGGCCACTCCCAAAACTATACATCCTATGCCCAGGGCTATGAACGACATCTGCCCCTGAATCAGATACACCGCAGCTATGGCCAGCACTATTCCCCAGACGAGCGGCATGAGAAGATAAACAACCGTGTCCTTAGTCCTGAAGCAATATCCTATGATTAGGATAATCAGTATCATAGCCAGCGATACCGTAATTACCAGGTCTTTCTTGATTCTCTTTGCAGTAAAAACGCTCTTGGCGCTCTTGCCGCTCATCAAGACTTCCACTCCGGAAGTTTCTTCCAGAAGGCGGCCCTCCTCGTCTATCAGGTCCAGGAGCCTGGTTCCGCTTTTGGAGTCCATAGCCCTGAACGCAGGTGTTACAAACACCAACGCCGTGGTGCTGTCAGAGGAGAAAAGATGAAAGTCCGTAAGGGTGAGAGTGCCGGCTTCAGGGGTTGCGCTGCCTTCGGACAGGGAGGCTGAGGCCGTAATGTCTTTCATTGCAAGACTCCTGAAGGCCAGAGGGTCTTTCCGGACAATGTCGTACCAGATTCCGCTCTGGTCGTTTTCCAGAAGGTCCATGTTTTCCCTCATCAGCGAGTCCATGGAAGCCCGGTTCAGGCGGCTGTCCAGCTGGGCGTAAAAGTTGCTGTCGAGAAAGCAGGGCGCATTGTCCAGGATGAGGTCTGCGGCATCCGTAATCAGCGATGGGTCTATCTGATAGAGGATGTCTTCTATGTCGGAATCTTTATCGTGGGCTCTGAGCGAATCGCAGAGCCGGCTGCTTGCCACTATCAGGGTATCCAGAACATCGGCCTTTGAAAGTGTGCTGTCTTTGACCCTGAGTTCTACAAAAATCTTGTCCTTTACCTTGAGTTTGTCAAAGACGTATCTGACACCGCTGTTTCCTTCCGTTGCAGGCAGGAGTTTGGTGATGTCTTCTTCGTAATACATCTTTCTTGCAAGGAGGGCCATAAGGGCAAAACTTCCGAGCAAGACTATGTAGAAGATAACCTTGTGCTTTTTGAAAAAGCGATATACGGCAAGCGCCAGGGAGGTCATTTACTTAGCGGAGATTCTTTCGTAGAGGAAGTCGTAGAGCTGGCTGAATGTTGCGGTCTGCATGAGGTCCGTACCCTTGATTTTTACGTCAAAGTTCTCTTCTATAAGAGCTACAAGATCTACCAGTGAAAGCGAGTCAAGATCCAAGGTCTTCTTGATGTCTGCCTCAGGGGTAATTTCTTCCTTTTCTACCTCAAATTCTTCTGCCAGGATATCCACGGCCTTGGCAATCATTTCTTCTTTTGTCATATTGTTACAAGTTTTTGATTATCAGTGTTGAATTTGTACCTCCAAACCCAAAGGAGTTTGACAGGAAGCAGTCAAAGTTCTTCTCCAGCCTCTTTGCCGGAATGTTCAGTTTGGCCGAATCCTCGTCGGGGGTTTCAAAGTTCAGGTTGGCTCCTATGAACCCGCCCTTCATCATCAGGGTGGAGTAGATGACCTCGCTTGCTCCGGCCATCCACATCTCGTGTCCGGTCTGGCTCTTGGTGCTGGTTACGGGCGGCATATCCGTTCCAAATACTTGGAATATGGCTTTGGCTTCGTTCTGGTCTCCTACCATGGTGCTGGTGGCATGGGCATTTATGTAGCCTATGTCCGAAGCTCTCATGCCGGAGTGTGCAAGTGCCATCCTCAGGCTCCTTGCCGGCCCATCTACATTGGGTACGGAGATATGGTCTCCGTTTGAAGAAAATCCATATCCCAAAACCTCGGCGATTATAGGTGCCCCTCTTCTTACTGCGCTATCGTAGTCTTCCAGGATTACGGTGGCCGCACCTCCGGAAGGAATCAGGCCGTCTCGGTTTTTGTCAAACGGACGCGATGCCTTTTCCGGCTCGCTTTCTCTTTTTGAGAATGCTCCTATTCCGTCAAAACTGCATACGGAAAAGGGGTTTACTTCTTGGGCTCCGCCGCATATCACCATATCCTGCAAACCGTTCTGAATGAGCATTGCACCCCAACCTATGGAGTGGGAACCGCTGGCGCAGGCTCCGGATACCGTAAGGTTTATGCCCTTGAGTTTGAATATGCAGGAAAGGTTCATGGTTACGGTGGAGTTCATACTCTTGAAGATTCCTCCGCTGCCTATTCTGGATGTGTCTTTTTTGGCGCGCATGATATCCACGCTGGTAACTACGGGTTCGGCGCTGGAATCGTTTCCGTAAAGCAGGCCCACTTCGTGGCTGTCCAGATAATCCTGCTCTATTTTGGCGGCCCTGAGGGCATCTGCGGTGGCACAGTATGCGTACATGGCCTGCTCCGGCATATAAACCCTCTGGTTACGGCTGAGGATGCCTTTCAGTTCCGGCAGTTCCACATGTCCGGTAAGGGCTGAAATAAAGCCCATTTCCTTTCTTGCTGGGTCAAACACTATACCGCTTTTTCCGTTGTACAGAGAATCCCGCACCTCGTCTAAAGTCTTTCCGAGGCAGGAGTAAATTCCCATTCCAGTTATGACTACTCTTCTTTTCATTTCTTGAACACAGACCAAATACGGTCTTCTAAATTATCACTGTCTTTTCTGAGAGCCCGCAATATAGCAATTTTTGACTTTCCAGAGAGTCTTAATAAACGCAGTTCTTCCTTAAGAATGTCCCACCATTCGGTATAGTGCCAACAGAACAGGGCCAGCGGCGGCATCAGAATCAGATAGATAAGGGCCATGTATATTGTCATGAAGCTCCATATCAGTATGAAAGATATGAGCGCAAACAGCGGCACCGTAACCACAACGTCTATGCCCAAAAGGAACGAACCGGACAGCATCTTGTCCTTTATCCTTTTGGTGAGTTTCTTTGGAATCCAGTAGTTGAAGAAGTTGGGCCAGAGGCTGAATATCCACAGCGGCAGCAAAACCAGCATGCCCGCCAGCTTGAGAATCGTTGAACCCCAGGATACTTTTTTGCCAAGCCCTCTGAAAGATATCTTCTTTTCTTCCAGAGTCTTTCTCAGCCCTTCGCTTTCAGCATATATCTGACTCCGGGTCTGGGCCTCCAGAGAGTTCAGCTCTGCCACAAATTCCTTTTCGGCCTTCAGCCTCTCCGGCAGGGTCCGGTATTCCATATTGCGGAGCAAGGCAAAGGTCTTTCCGTAATTGCTGCGCAGAAAATCTATGGCTTTGTAGTTTTCAAGATCCTGGATGTTGAGCATCATGGATGACACCGCCTGCCGGACCACCTGATTGACTTGTCTCATTGCGGTCCTGGGGGCCTCTTTATAAAGCTCATAATAGGGTTTCAGAGAAAGCGGCTCGCCAAACATCACGCACATCTGCCTTCTCATTCCAAAATAGTCTGTATAGTGGTTTGCTGCAGGAAGTATGAAGATTTCCTTTTCCCATCCGCTCATCTCGGCGGTCTTGAACGCCATGGTTGTATAGCCCGATGTAAAGTGCCCCAGGTATCTTTTGTCCTGATGCCCTGCTTCGGGGAATATCATTACGCTCTGCCCGTTCAGCAGAAGATGGTAGCTTTCGTCAAAAGATGCGTTGTTCTTGCCTACATCTTCCAGCCCTTCGTGGTCCATCCTGAATGCCGGCATAAGACCTAAGAACCTCAGATATTTTTCCAGCAGCTTGCTTACGGCAAAGATATCCGCCCTTGCCCAGAAATAGGGTTTGCGTCCCACGCCCTTGAAAGAAAGCATTACGGCTATGGCGTCTATCAGGCAGTTCTGATGGTCCGACACTATTACCTGAGCATTGCCGGCAGGAAGTATTCTTTCTGTGTTCAGGTAATATACCTTCCTGTACAGGAAGTGGTTAAAGTAAAAACGTATGAACTCCTTAAAGCAGATGTAGTACCATCCGCCGTTGAAAGACTTACGTATTGTGGCTTTGTTGTCCATAGGCTATTCTTGCTGAATCCAGTCTTGAATGTCGGATTTTCCCCGGCTTCCAAAAAACAGGGCCAGCACCTTGTTTACGATATCGTGTCCGGCTCCGCTGTTTGCAAAATATACCAAGGTCTTCTTCTGCGCCGGCAGAATCACAAACAGGGCCTTGGTGTTGCCGTTATCGCCCCAGTGCCAGAGGATGCGGCCCCAGTCCGGATTTTCCTCTATGCCAAGCCCCAGGCCCCAGAATATGGTCTGCTTCTGATCTACCGGCCTGACCTTTGGCGGAAACTGGGTTGCAGGTCCGCTGCACGGAGTTATCATCAGGGCATGGCTGGCCTGGCTGAGGCCCACTCCGTCCATAATCGCCCTGACGAATTTTGAATAGTCGTTGGCATTGGTCCTGAGGGTGTAGGCCACATTCTGCCTCGGGAACTGCCTTACGCCCTGGCTCTCGCCGTTGCGCCTTACGGAAGGGGTTGCAATGCCTTCGTACTCCGGTATCCACTCGTAAGAAGAAAACGGCATGTCCAGAGGGTCAAACACATATTCTTTGGCAACAGACTGGATGTCTTTGCCCTTTATAGCTTCCACGGCCCTTTGCAGAAAGGCATAGCCTTCTCCGCTGTACCCGAAGATGGAATCTACGCTGAATGTAAACTTTATTGGAGATGTAGGCCATTGGTCGGAAGACGGAGATGCCGCCCAATCGTCTATGCCGCTGCGGTGCATGAGTATGAGCCTGGCCGTAAGCTTTTTGGCCATGTCTTTATCTACAAAGCGGTCTATGTCTGTATATTCGTAAAGTGGCCGGTCTATGTCTATTTCTCCCTTGTCGTACATCTTCAGAACCGTATAGGCAAAAACCACCTTGCTCAGACTGGCTGCCTGAAATACGGCTTCTTTTTCATAGTCTGGCTTGGAGATACTGTCTGAAGACCAGGGCGTTATGCCCACCTGGCAGTAGATGCTGTCTCCTGGTTCGGTATATTTGACCTGGATCATAGGGATATTGGCCTCTCTGATTACAGACAGCAGGCTGTCTTCATAAAAGGCTTGTCTTTCCTCAATTTTCTGGTCCTTATCCTTGCAGCCGGAGGTCATAAAACAAAAGCAAAAGGCGCAGAGGCACATAAATGCGTTTCTGAAAATGCTTGAAGTATTCATACAATTGCTGAAATAAATCGTACAAAAATATGAAAAACAATCTGTTTAAGAAACTCAAAAAAACGAAGCAGGCCTGAAACCTGCTTCTTGGTAGGAGATAGGAGAATCGAACTCCTATTTAGGGAATGAGAATCCCTTGTCCTAACCGTTAGACGAATCTCCCAAAGATCTTATTTCCGCTCCCTTTTGGGGATTTGGACTGCAAAGATATGAAATTGTTTCAAATTTGCAATATCTCTGCACCGGCATAACAGTTAAGACCTGCACTTTGCATGAAAGATACATAAAAGTAGGCCTGTCTCAAGACAGAGGCAGGCCTGCTTACATTATGCTCTTGGCATCTTGCGTCATCAGTTGTTGAACTCCGGATAAGCAGGGCTGCCACTGCCGGCCTTCCAGGTGAGATAGCCAGATCCCAAGTATGCCTGTCCGGCATTCAGCAGGTCAAGCAGGGAAGAACCCGAAGCATATTCAGTTCCACTTATACTAACAGCAGAGGCCGACTGGAGAGAACTGTCGAACAGAGAGCAGTTTCCGCCAGAATCAGACGAGAATGTGCCTTTGTTGATGGTTGCTGTTGAGCTAATGGTTTGAACGCAGCCTATGATGCTTCCTTTGCCGGAAAGGCTGTAGCAGTTGGTGGCTGCTCCGTATGTAACGGAGTTGTTGGTGTACTTCAGACCAATGATTCCACCATATAGATGCTCGGTAACTCCCAGAGAAATACCATCGCTTGCGTAAGACTTGGTTGTGATTGTTCCACCGTTGTAGCAATTTATTACATTACTGGCCACTGCTGAAATACCTCCGGCAAATGGCTGATAATAATGATCATTATTGACATTGCCTCCTTGAGCTGTAATGTCGCCGAGGTTGAAGCAGTTCTTAATATAGTAAGTTGATCCATATCCGGTAATGCCTCCGGCCAATGCAACAGCAGTTGTTCCTCCACTTGTTATGGCACATCTTGTTGCTGTCACAGATCCTGTGTTGTAGCAGTTGATGATGGGCCAGCTGCTGAATCCTACTATACCGCCGGCGAATGAACTGATGCTTATGTTGAGTGGAAAAGCATAGGTGCTGGCGGAAGTTGTTGTTGAACCGCTGTATGTTGTGATAGTTCCCGTATTGTAGCATCCGTCAATTACAACGGCGTCATTACCACCTGCTATTGTCCGGCCTGTTATGCCACCTACTCTATGAAGTCCTATTCCGGTTACACTGATGTTTCCTGAGTTTCCGCTATTGATGATAGACCCATTTACATATCCTGCGATGCCGCCAACATTGAAGCCGCCACCTTCAACAGTAATGTTGCCGGCGTTCTGGCAGTTCTCTATCTTGCAATAGTTCTCGTTGGCATCATACCCCGCAATGCCTCCAATATTACCAGAAGTATTGCCAGAAGTGTTATCTACAGTTACATTGACATTGCTCGTGCAGTTGTATATTTTGCAAGGATTTGACATATAGCCTGTTATGGTTCCGTAGTTAGTTATGTCTGCAACAGTTACGGTTCCGCTTACAGTCAGGTCTTTGACGGTGATTATACTTGCGTTGCTGCCCTTAAGAGAACTGAAAAGACCAGCGCCGGCAAGGCCGGTAAGGTCAAACCCGTTTCCAATAGTTATGGTCTTGCCATTGCCGTCAAATTGGGCGCAGGTAAGGGCAAACGGCCTGTGAGGTTCTGTAAGTGTGATGTCGTTCATCACCTTGAAGTACTTGCCGCTGTAGTCGGCTCCGGTGCTTCGGATTGTGGAAGAAAGTGTCTGAATATCTCCCTCTGTCTTGATTTGGAAAGGATCCGTTTCTGTACCGTCACCGTCGAAAATAGGGGAGAAGGCAATGGTGGTAAGGGTAATGGAGCTCAGCTTGCTTCTCTCTATATTGAACGCAGCCTTTGCTTTCTTGACACAAACCTGGCTCTTGTCCTCATTATAAACTTTAATAGTGAAGTTTGTATAGTTGTTCGGGGCCAGTGGTATGTAGAGAACAAGGCCGTCTGACAGTTTTCTATAATTAGTGAAGCGTACCGTCTGTTGTTTGTCGCCGTTTACAACAGCCTTGAAAGCAGAGCCTTCTGCAACTATTGTAACATCACCGGCTATAGGCTGGTCTGCAGAAATGGCAACAGCTCCTATATTATCTGAAGCAGTTCCTTTCAAAGACAGTTTAAGAACACCAAAAATATTCTTGAAATTCAGGCTTGTAGATGAAGATTCCGCATACATCGGATTAAAGAATTTGTCATGCACCCAGGCTACATACGTAGAGTAGGAACTGTTAATGGTAAACTTGTTGTCAGTGCTTAGATTTACCGGAAAGTAATTATTGGAAAAAGATTTGATTCCATAATAATAGGCATAGAATGTAGGGCCGGTTGGCTCAGTTCCACTGACATACGTAAAGTCTGCCTTGACCTCTGTGGATGTGGTTTTGTAAACTGCGGTATTGGTTCCGTCGGTAACCTTTATCCTGTCATCATCAACCCAAAGCAGTTTGTATGTTCCATCTCCGTTGGCAGACAGACTTGTCTTTGTGTCTGATGCAGGGCCTTCAAGACAGGCGGAGAAACTGGTTGCAGCAACTGCAGGAACTTCTTCAGGATCTTCGGGAAGATTGACCGGTTCATCCATCTTTGCGCAGGAAAAAACCATAAGCGCACAGATCAGTGAGAAATAAAACTTCTTCATGGTATTGTCCTCCTATTCGAAATCGCTATCACCTAAATCATTTCCTGAGCCCATTTCCTCATTGCCATCTCCTCCGCTGAGGCAGATAAAGCCTTCGGTGTGCATCCGGATGATTATGGTTTCCGGAGCAGAGTAAATCTCTTTGATTGTGTTTTTCTTCATAGCTGAAAGTGTTATTTAAGATTACTGTTAAATTGTCGGCAAAAACTCCAGCTACAAAAATATAGCAAATAAAATGGAAAAACACTATCCCTTAGGATAGAAATTACTGTACTTTGGAATAAAAACAGGGGTTTGGGGGAGCAGAAGCCTAAAGGAAGGCAAAGGCCCTTGAAACTATGAATGCAACAATCCAGGCAAGGAGGATGGTGTAGCAGACCGTGAACAAGGCCCATTTCCAGTTGCCGGTTTCGCTCTTGATGGCTCCGATTGTGGCAACGCAGGGGAAGTAGATAAGGGTAAAGGCCATGAAAGCAAGGGCAACGGCCGGAGTGAGGATGCTGCCTACGATGAGTTCTCCGTTTACGGTGTAGAGCATGCTCATGGTGCTGACAACAATTTCCTTGGCAGCCATTCCGCTGAGCAGAGCCACGCTTTCCTGCCAGTGGAAGCCTATGGGCGCAAGAGCAGGAGCAATGAAGTTGCCGATGGCGGCCAGCCAGCTGTTCTGGAGCCTAAAGGCAGGGTCGGGGTTGCAGGTGGGGAAGTAGCTGAGAGCCCAGACTATGAGGGTTCCGATGAGGATGATGGTTGCAATCTTCTTGAGGTATTGCTTGCCTTTGTCCCAGGTGTTTCTGAGCAGCGACTTCCAGGTAGGAATCCTGTAGGGCGGAAGCTCCATCACAAACGGAGTTTCATCTTTGGTAAAGAGAGTCTTGCTGAAGATCTTGGCCATAAGGGCGGCCAGGAGCACACCCCCCACATAGAGGCAGAAGATTACAAGACCCGCATTCTTGGGAAAGAACACGCCGGCCAGAAGAAGATATATAGGAAGACGGGCATTGCAGCTCATCAGAGGGTTAATCAGTATGGTTATCATCCTGGCGTTGCGGTTCTCTATGGTACGGGTGGCCATAACAGCCGGAACGTTGCAGCCAAAGCCCATCATCAGCGGAATGAAGCTCCTTCCGTGCAGGCCTATCAGATGCATCAGCTTGTCCATGATGAAGGCGGCCCTGGCCATGTAGCCGCTGGCTTCCATTATGGAAATGAAGAAGAACAGGATGAGGATGTTAGGCAAGAAGACAAGCACCCCGCCAACACCTGTAATTATGCCATCCACAAGAAGATCCTTGAACCAGCCATCGCTGAGCAAAGAACCGGTCTGAGCCCCCAGCCAGTCCACTCCGGCCTCTATCCAGTCCATGGGGTACTGCCCTATACGGAAGGTGATTTCAAAGACCAGGTACATGGCAATCAGGAAGATAGGAAAGCCCAGCCATCGGTTGGTGGCAATGTTGTCTATCTTTTCGGTTTTGGTTTTTCCGGGTTTTCTTACTCCTCGGCGATAGGTTTCTCTGAGGGCACCGTCTATGAAGCCGTATTTGGCATCCATGATGGCATTCTCGGCGGAGTCGCCCAGTTCCTTTTCAAGGGCCTTGACCTGGATGTCTCTGACTCTGCGGATATCTGCGCTGTTGGCAAAACCGTCTATGACGGCCTCCATGTCTTTGTCGTACTGCAGGGCCTGAATGGCAATGTAACGGGGCGTGAACTCGTCCATTGCGTTGGGGTTTAGGTAGATTTGGTTTCTTACGGCATCTATGGCGCCTTCTATGACAGGGCCGTGGTTGATATGGATGTGCTTGAGGATTTCAGTTACGTTTTCCGCTCCGTCGCCGAGGTAGGAGGAGTGAGCCTTAGAGCCTTTTCTGCTGGCAGAAGGCTCCGTAGGATATTTTCCGGAAGCATCTGTAGATACTACAAAGTCCGCCTGCTCATAAACCTTGATTATGGTGTCGAACAAGGCGGTTATGCCACGTCCTGTTGTGGATACCGTAGGCACCATAGGAACGCCGAGCAGCCTTTCCAACTCCTTGTAGTCCAGGGTATCGCCCCTCTGTTCCAGTTCGTCGTAGATGTTCAGGCCAACCACCATCCTCAGGTTCATGTCTATGAGCTGAGTGGTAAGAAATAGGTTGCGTTCCAGGTTGGAGGCATCTACAACGTTGAGTATGACATCCGGATTGTCTTTTACCAGAGTCTGCCTTACAAACTTTTCCTCAGGGCTGTAGGCCGATATCGAATAGGTGCCGGGAAGGTCTATCAAGGTTATACGGTAGCCTTTGTAGTACATCTTTCCCTTTATGGCATCAACCGTTACGCCAGAGTAGTTTCCCACCCTCTGATGGCTTCCGCTGGCCTTGTTGAACAGGCTGGTTTTGCCGCAGTTGGGATTGCCCACAAGGGCTACGGTTATGTCCTTGCTCTTTTCTCTTGCTCCGCGATACAGGGCGTCCTGTTCGCGGTCGTCTATCTTTTCTATGGAATCGCGGAAGCGGCAGCTTTCGTCCGTGCAGCCAATGCATCGCGGAGAAAAATTACCCTCAGACGGGTTGTGCTCCTTTCCCAGATGCTCCGCCTCTTCAATGGTAATGACCTCTATCTGAGAGGCTTCGCTTGTTCTCAGCGATACATGGTAGCCCATGATCAGGTACTCCACCGGATCCTGTAGGGGAGCCTTGTGCAGCACCTGGATGGTCTTGCCCTGCACAAAACCCATCTCGAGGATTCTTTTACGGAACCCTCCGTGGCCCATAACCTTTACGATTACGCCCTGGTCGCCGGTGTTAAGGTCAGAAAGTCTTGCCATTGGGCCGCAAAAGTAAAATTTTTAAGCCAATCTGACCATACCCATTTATGGGTACTTACTTTCCGGCCCGGTCCAGAATCAGGGTCTTGTCGTCTCCTATGGGGGCTATGTACGGTTTTTTGGATTTGAGCATTCCGCGCTGCATCTTCTTGATAAGGCGGTAGTCGCGCCTTCGGGCAGAAGCTATCTTCTTGTCAAGGCCTGTGACGGTGGGGTTGAAGCCATCTTCAAAATATCCGGCTCTGGCTTTGAGCATCAGAACCTTACGGACTCTGGAGTTGAGACCATCCATAGACAGTTCTCCGTTTTCCACGGCACGGGTGATTGCATCTATGCATTTGCGAGGCTCGTCTGTCATAAGCAGCATATCGGCACCGGCCTTATAGACGGCCATGGTAGCCTCCACCGGGCTTCTGAAGTCCGTAGTAAGGGCCTTCATGGCAATGGCATCTGTAATTACCACTCCCTTGAAGTGCTGGTCGCCCCTGAGTACTCCGTTAATAAGGTTGGAGGACATAGACATGGGAACAATGGCGGAGTCTATGGCCGGAAGGGCGAAATGCCCCACCATTACCATCTCCAAACCATTTGCTATGAGGCTGTTGTATGGGTACAGGTCAACGGAATCGAGATAGGCCCTGCTCTGCTTTATGACGGGCATCACATAGTGTGAATCTTCCGTAGTTCCGCCGTGCCCCGGGTAATGCTTTCCGCAAGCGTAGATACCCTCGTCCTGCATTCCTTTCATGTAGGCCGTAGCCAGTTCGGAAACCTGCTTAGGGTCAAAACTGAAGGAACGCTGGGAATCGGAGGCGTTGTCCGGAACGGAAACATCAGCAACGGGAGCGTAGTTTACATAGATGTTCAAGTCTCTGAGTTCGCGGCCTACATTGCGGCCCATCTTGTACAGGAGTTTTGCCCCGCCTTTTTCTATTCTGGACAGCTGGGCCTGACGCGGATAGGGCAGGTATTCAGAAAACCGCATTGCCGCTCCCCATTCGGCATCAATGGCAACAAGTATAGGATAGCGGGCAATGGACTGCAGATAGTTCATCCTTGGAATAAACTCGCGGGCATCGCCCCTCATGATTATGATGTTGCCAACGCCATAGTCTCTTACCAGAGAATCTTGCCGGGCTTTTGTACGCTCAGACGGGCTGCGGCTTATGGAAATTATGAAGAGCTGGCTCACCTTTTCTCTTACGGAAAGGCTGCTGAGAACCTGCTCAACCTGAGCCTTGTGCCTTACAGAATCCTTGTCCTGAGCCTGTAGTCTTGACGCTGATGCAGCGGTCAATACAAAGACCAGGGCCGTAATTGCTATAGTTGAATACTTGAACATATATGTACCGATTTTGCAATGCAAATATAACAAAAACGCCCCCGTGTGTGTCCGGGAGCGTGTCAGAGATTACCTTGTGCCTGCAAGGACGAAATGATATACATGAGGCGGCCCTTCGTAGCCTCTGGACACATATAGGATCATGGTGGCTTGGATGTTCTCATACGGGCTTCTGAGAGTGCCGGCAAGATTTTCGTCCAGAACCAAGTCATACTCCCCATAGGTTTTCTCAAATAACAACTTGCTGTCCTGATCAAAGCCTTTGATCACACGAACCTTTTGGACGCAGGAAGAACAGATAAAACTGTTGAAGGCCATAGTGGTATCCATCCATATCTCCGGATCTTTATCAGAGCCTTCCAGCTCCAGGGCCTCAAGCGCAAACTTCTCCTGCTGAACAATTCCGTGTTGGCGGAGCACTTCCTCAAACATGGTGTGGTTTTCGTCCCAGGTCTGCTGCAGCGAACCGGTTTCGGGGTTCTCTTCCGGCTTCCAGGAGAATACCGTTTCTGAGGAGTTGAGGTCTATGATGCTGAACTCAAAGAAATAGGCACCTACGGCTTCGTCGGCCGGCTCGGTTATGTAGGCAAACTTGCCGTCTTTGCTCCATCCGATTGGATAGAACTTGTCCGTAAGGTAGAGAGGATATGTATGACCTTCTACTTCGTAGGTTTTATCCTCCACATCCACATACTTCAATTCCAGGGGAGCAGCATAGCCTTCCATTTCATTTGAAACAGCCTGCTCCTGAGTTTTGGACTCTTGCCCTGCCGTATTGGAATTCTTGCATGCGCAGAAAGCCGTTGCCGCTGCTGCAATACAGATAAGTTTCAGATAGATTTTCATACGTTCTGAGGTTATAAGGTTTGTCTTATGCAGGCTCAAAGGTACAATTTTACGGTTGCCTGCAATACATTCAGTCCTGTTTTCTGGTTATGTTTCCGTCCTCAGCGATATTCAAGGCGGAGTTTTTCATATCGTCCTTTGTGAGCCGGGCAATTTCCTTGGCAGCGGAGTTGGTGGGGTCTTTCCTGGGGCCCTGCATCGGCTGCTGGAGGAAGGAATGGATTTTTGCGTCCAGAAACCGTCCGCTGCGGTCTGTTCTTACGGTTATCAGGGGAGCATTGCCCGTAAGCCCCTTGGTTCCCATGCCGGCTGTGCAGAAGTTGCCCAGGCTGTAGGCTATGAAGCGGTCTTTGTAGAGTTCTACGGCCCTGACCACATGCGGCCCGTGCCCGTAGATTATGTCTGCTCCGCAGTCAACGGCAAAATGGGCAAAATCTCTGAGGAAGCCCCGTTCGTCGCCGTAGAACATCTCCGAACCGTAGGGCAGATGCCTAGCTCCGGAGCCTTCGCAACCGCCGTGGAAGCAGACAATTACAATGTTGCATCCATGTTCCTCCTTAAGGCTGCGGATGATTCTTCTTACGGTAGCAGTATCTCTGGTCCTGAGAGAATAGTCCTCGTGCCCGAAGGCGCAGAATCCGGCTTTGAGCCCACGGTCAAACTCCTTTGTGTAATACTCCTGGTGAGGAGTCTTGCCGTTGGGGTCTTTGGCTCCGGAAAATCCAAGTCCGGCCTTACGGAGGTTGTCTTCCGTCTGAGTCATGGCCTCGTCAAAGAAGTCGTAGATATGGTTGTTGGCAAGGCCCACATAGTCAAAGCCCGCATCTACAAGGTGCTGGGTGTAACGGGGCGGCATCATGAACATGAAGGCCATGGGGCTTTCCGGATTCTTGCGGGGCCGTCCGCTTACGGCTATGGTGCCTTCCAGATTTCCGCAGGCAATGTCGGCGGCCCGGAGTATGTCTTTTACATCGCTGAACAGATTCTTTCCGTCCTGAGCCGGAAGGCGGTCTTTCGGAAAGGTGTTGCCCATCATAATGTCTCCTACAACGGCAACCGTAAAAGTGTCCGCAGGGCTTTTGCAGACGCTCAGAGAATCGTCTTGCGGAAGAATGTCCCGGGTTTTCGGCTGCCCGCTGCATGAGGTGACGCTTAGCAGCGCAATGGCGGCTAAAACTGTAAAAAAGATGTTTTTCATAATTCAGGCAGGGAACTTGTTTGAAATAAATCCAAACAGATTCTTAAATTTGTATCTGCAAATATCGCGATTATAAACAAGCTAAATATGCTTTCAATGAAAAAATTTTTCTGTTTGACCGCAGCCTTGCTCACAGGCATTTTTGTGATGGCACAAGGCACCAGACTTTCTAAGGCTACTCCGGAACAGATGGGTATGTCTTCAGAAAGACTTTCAAAGATTGACGATGTAATAAACAAGGCAATCAAGGATACCATAGTGCCAGGAGCCGTGGTATGTGTGGTAAGGGAAGACAAGGTTGTATTCCTGAAGGCCTATGGCAACAAGGCTGTTTACCCCAAAGTGGAAAAGATGACGGAAAACACGGTCTTTGACCTTGCCTCATGCAGCAAATGTGTAGGTACTACACTGAGTTTCATGCAGTTGATAGAAAGCGGACAGGTACGCCTGATAGACAGGGTAGATATGTACATCCCGGGCTTTGAGCCCTATGTGGGAGAAGACGGAAAGAAGATTCCGATCAGGGTGATTGACCTCCTGACGCATACCAGCGGACTGCCCGCCTATGTAAATCCTTATCAGGTGGAGCAGGAGTACGGAACGGCCGACCCGGAAACCGCAATTAAGTGGATTTCTCACTGCAACAGAATCAACAGGCCGGGCAGCGGCTACATATACAGCTGCCTGAACTTTGTGACCTTGCAGAACATCCTGCAGAATGTAACCGGAATGAAGCTCTGCGATTATGCACAGCAGAATGTGTTCGACCGTCTGGGCCTCAGATATACCACATACAACCCAAAGGCTCAGAACAAGAAAGAAATACTCAAACTGGTGGCCCCAACAGAAAAGCAGCCGGACGGGAGCTGCCTTCTGGGAGAAGTTCACGATCCGCTTGCAAGAGTTTGTAACAAAGGCAATTCCGGCAACGCAGGAGTATTCTCCAACGCCGAGGATCTGGCTGTGATTTGCGCGGCAATCCTCAACGGGGGCGAGTACGGTGGAATGAGAATCCTGGGCCCTCTTACGGTAAAGGCCATGCGCACCGTTCCGGACGAAGTAAAACGCTTTGGACGTACGCTCGGTTGGGATAACGATGTACATTTCTACACCGCCGGAGACCTATTCTCCGAAGAAGCGTTCGGACATACCGGATATACCGGCCCTTCAATTGTAATGGATCCTCAGACAAAGACTGCCGTAATCATTCTTTCAAACAGGGTACATCCTTACGATACCGGAAACTTTGCACGCCAGAGGGCAACGGTTGCCAGCATCGTAGCCGGAGCCATTACCCAGCCCTGCCTCAGCAAATAAGGTTTGCAAGGGCAATCAAGGCAATAGATTCTGCTATGACGGGGCATCTGAGAGCAATGCAGACATCGTGACGCCCCTCAATCTTAAGCTCCTCCACCTTTCCGCTTTCAAAGTTGAAGGTTGGCTGGGGCTTTGCTATGCTGGCCGTGGGTCTGATATCCAGCGTAAAGACTGCCGGATTGCCGTTGGACAGCACGCCGTTGATGCCGCCGCTGTGGTTTGTGGCGGTTTCTCCCTTGCTATTGATTATCAGATCGTTGAACTGAGATCCCCTGAGGCTTGAGGCCTTCCGGAGTGGAGCCGGCAGGTCGGAAAAATCGCCGAAGAATATACCCTTTACTCCAGGTACAGAAAAGGCCAGATGCGCAATCTCAGATTCCAGGGAGTTGAAAAAAGGTTCGCCTATGCCAACCGGCAGGCCTTCTATGCGGCACAGGACTTCTCCGCCCAGAGAGTCGCCGTCCTGCATTGCATCAAGGAGCAGGTCTTTCCATCTGGCCTTGTCCGGCTCTCCTCCTATGGAAGAAATTCCGGCTCTGACCTTTGGCTCAAATCCTGCTGTGGAGCCAATGTATTTTGCGGCAACTACTCCTGCCGCCACAAGGGCTGCGGTCATTCTTCCGGAGAACATTCCACCACCGCTGAGGCTGCTTTGTCCGCCGTACTTTACGCTTGCGGCAAAGTCTGCGTGCGAAGGTCTGGGATGATTCCTGAACGGAGCGTAGTCCTGCGGTCTGAAGTTGTTGTTCCTGAATGCAAGCTCAACGGTTTGGCCGTTTGTTATGCCTTCCTCTATGCCGGAGCAGAACAGCGGAAGGTCCTCTTCTTTACGGGGAGTTGTGGCAAAGGCAAGAGACGGAATATCGCCGAAGCTTCTCCTATGCATAACTTCCTCAAAATCAGAGCTGCTGATTTTTATTCCAGAGCCAAGGCCGGAGATTTTGACTCCAACATGCTCTTCGTGCGATCCGCCAAAGACGGTTATTTTGAATCTGTTTCCGTAAGTGTTCATTCCGACGTTATCTTTTGCATCTTCAGACGGCGTACAAATGAAGGGAATGATTTGTCTATGCAGCCGATGTCGTCCAGATAGACATCCAGGGGATTATTGCCGCCATGTCCTCTGAGAAGGGCGCAGATGATGACCGCCATGGCAATCCGGTGGTCGTTGTGGCTGGAGCATAAAAGCTTCTCCGGTGAGCCTTCGTCCAGTGCAACATCAATGGCTTTGCCGGCCCTCCCCTTTACTACCAGTTCGTTGCCCTCAACAAATATGTCATAGCCCAGCCTTGTCATTTCCTGAAGTATGGAAACGGTGCGGTTGCTTTCCTTGTTGGTCAGTCTGGAAATTCCGTTTATGCGGCTTTCGCCGTTGCAGAATACAGCCAGCACCGCTAAAATCGGAAACAGGTCCGGGCAGTCCGTAGCGTCAAAGCTGAACGCTTTCAAAACATTGGCATTCAGCGATATGTTTCTAAGGTTTGCTAAAAAGTTTCCTTCATCGTTAAAGAGGTTGTATCTGCTGATAATGGCAAAGTCGCGGTTTTCCGGCATGTTGTACTTTATCTTTACTCCGCATGATTCAAGTACGTTAAGGATGGCTTTGTCTGCCTGTTCGGAATCCGGGCTCATTCTCTTTATGGTCAGACCTTCGTTTTCTTCATGCTTTCTGGATATTCCGGAGGCAACGGCGCCGGCTACCATAAAGTTGGACGCTCCGCTCCAGTCGGACTCAAGATACATGTCCGAGGGTTTGTATTCCTGGTTGCCCTCCGTTTCAAATATGAGCGTGCGGCCTTCCTGCTTTACATCTATGTTTATGCCGAATGTTCTCATAATCTTGACCGTCATATTTATGTACGGTATGCTTACGGCATCTTCCACCACCATCTGAGTCCTTTGAGGCAGCAATGGCAGTATAATCAACATTCCTGAAATCAGCTGGCTGGACTGCTTTCCGGAAATCGTAAAGGACTTCTTGAACGAGGCTTTGGTTATATGTACCGGAAGATAAACTTCCTTGCCCACTTTCTGCCCCTTGCATTTTATGCCGGCTGCCCTGAGCCCTTCAACTGCGTCCGAAAGATCTCTTTTCAGAAGGCTTCCTTCTCCCGTTACGCAGGTTTGGGAACTGACAAGATAATTGCGCCTGATGCTTGAAGCGTATGCAGATATCGGCAGTAAAATCCTTGCCAGCAGGCCAGATTCTCCGGCATCGGCGAACTTGAAAACTTTCCACTTACTGATTCCGGCACTTCTTACAATTACCATAAATTCTCCTCTGGAACTGCGGCCGTCTCTGGTAACGTTTACTACGCAGCCGCATTTTCTGAGGAACAGTACTGCTTTCCGGATGTCGTTGCTGAATTCAAAGTTTCTCAACACGCTTTGCCCGTTGCTCAGGGCGGCAACAAACAGAGCTCTCAGGACAACGCTCTTGGAACAAGGAACGGAAACATTCTTTTCCTTGGTGTTCCGTTTTGCGTCCGGGAGTTTCTGACAGAATCTGGAAAGCAGGAGGCTGTCTTTCATGTCTCCTATGCGGTAGGGCTCCGCTCCGGCTTTGCCATAGATGCTTTCATACAATTCTTCATAGCTTGGCTGACCTTTTGCTAAAGGCTGGGAATCATGACAGTATGTGAATGGAGCGCCAAGGCTCAAGCATGATATTCTGGTAAAGAATCCTGCGGTTCCGGAGGCAAAGGCTATGAGGTTTTTCTTTAAATCCGGCATCCTCATGGTATGGTAGAGCCTGAGAACCCTGGACGCTTCTTCAAGGTTTTTGGCAAACGGAACTATCTTTACGATATCGGCACCCTTGAGCCGGCATTTACGGACAATGCCCTGCAAGGTGTTCAACGAAGGAACCGACTCCGGATGCGAACTCAGAATGAGTTTTGTCTTTGCCGGAGCGTCCCCTAAGGCTTCTTTTATTATCCTCAGGAACGGGGCAGGGGAGTCTATATCCACATCCACGTATGCAACGCCTTGTCCTATAGCTTCCAGAGTCTGATTCAGCGCAGTTGACATATTGTTGTCCGAGATTCGGAAGGTAAATATGAAGTCCTTTTTGACGGATAATATTTTCTGGAGCTGGGGCATTGAAAGGTTGCACAAGTCCGCCCTCAGTTCAGCCATTGCGTATTTAGACAGCTTCTGAAGGCATTTGTCCGGATCTTTGTCCGCTATGCATACGCAGAGTTTCCTGCAGGATGATGCCCTGTCCGCTGGATTTACATTTGAGGAATTTTCGTTTCCGCCGGAAATGACGGTGTCAGTGGTTTTGCTGGTCTTGTCTTTCATCGGATGCTTTTGTAGGTAGGTTCAGTATTGGGGTGCAATTTAAAGAATTATTCCCTTGCTCAAGGTTTTCAGGTCGGCCAGATCTACATCCAGACCTTTGACCTTGCCGATCCCCTGAGGGAGTATCATGTGCAGTTTTTGACCCCGGATTTTCTTGTCTTGATAAATATATTTAAGAAGCCTTGAGGCCGGAACATTGTAGTTGCATAGAACTCCGCAGTCCGCAAAGGCTTTGGTAATTGCCTTACAGTCATCTTCTTTCAGCAGCCCTTTGCTCAGCGATATCTTGGCGGTGGCCACGGTTCCGGCGGCAACAGCCTCTCCGTGCAGAAGCCCGTCCGGGAACAGTTCCGGCTTCTGGGCCGCATAGCTCTCAAGGGCGTGGCCGAACGTGTGTCCAAGGTTCAGCAGCCTCCTTTGCCGCCTGTCGTACGGGTCCTTTTCAACCAGTTCCATCTTCCTCAGGGCACATTCTTTAATCAGCCTTCTGAGAACCCCCTCCTTCCTCGGCGACAACTCCACCCTCCTAACATCGCTGAGGGCCTTCCCTTCCGCCTTGCAGCACTCACCCACATTGCTGAGGGCCTTCCCCTCCGCCTTGCAGCACTCACCCTCATTGCTGAGGGCCTTCCCCTCCGCCTTGCAGCACTCACCCTCATCGCTGAGGAAATGGAAGAACGCCGCGCTCTCGTTGAAAAGGTCTTTGTCGGTAATCAGGAACGTCTTAAGCATTTCCGCAACCCCTTCTCTGAAGACCCTTGAAGGTAAGGTCTTGAAAAACAATGTACTTTGAAAGGTCCATAGCGGAAACTTCACGCTGCCGACCATATTTTTGACACCTCCGTGGTTAACCCCGTTCTTCCCCCCGACAGCCGCATCGCAGGCAGCCAGAACCGTTGTAGGCACAAGCCCGAACCTCACTCCACGCTTATAAACCGACGCCACAAAACCGGCAAGATCCGTTGTAACCCCGCCCCCGGCTCCAACTATGAAGCAGTCTCTGTCCGCATTCTTTTCCATGAGAACAGAACAGATTTCAGCAACCGCATCCAGCGATTTTATTTCCTCGCAAGCCTCTATGCAGATAAAGTTCCAATCCTTGAACTCCGTAAAGAATTCTTCCACATTATTATCAATAATTGCAAAAATTCCGCTGTTGTTCGGGATGAGCTTGCGTAATTGACTGATATTGTGCGATGTATATAATTTCTGAAGCATTTTCATTCTCAAAACATATACAAATATAATCTATTTCCAGACAATATGCAAGCCTTTTTTGTTTCGTAGCCATTACAATAATGTTAAATTTTAATAACAAATTGAACCTATTGCAGATTTTCGTCCTACCTTTGCGGTGCAGGACTTGAGCAATCAAAGTTTTTGCGAAAACGGTTATAGTGTGTTTTTTCCAGGGCTGCAATCACTATATTTGCATCGTAGTAAATAGGTTTGTAAAAATGGCAGATATAGGATTGCAGAATAGCCTTGGGAATTTTTTTTCTCCCTCCCCGATACTCATAGCAGGCCCTTGCAGCGCCGAAAACCGCAATCAGGTACTCCAGACCGCAAAAGCTCTTTCCCAAATCGGAGTAAAAATCTTCAGAGCTGGAGTCTGGAAACCCCGTACCAAGCCGGGCGGGTTTGAAGGAGTAGGGGAAATTGGTCTTCAGTGGCTCAGCGATGTCCGTAGTCTGACAGGGATGCAGGTCTGCACGGAAGTTGCTACCGGTGAGCACCTCCGCCTTGCCCTCAAGGCCGGAATAGAGGTCTTCTGGATAGGGGCCCGCACCACCGCCGACCCGTTTGCTGTCCAGTCCATCGCCGACACTTTTTCCACCACTCTCGCCGCCTCTGCACCCACCTCCATCGCCGAAGCCCTTGATGCCACCCTCACAGGTGCTCTCACTGCCCCCGAAGCAGCCCTCTCTACCGCCGCCTCTGCTGCTCCATCCGCCTCTGCATCCACCTCCATCGCCGAAGCCCTTGATGCCACCCTCACAGGCGCTTCCACTGCCCCCGAAGCAGCCCTCTCTACCGCCGCCTCTGCTACTCCATCCGCCTCTGCACCCACCTCCATCGCCGAAGCCCTTGATGCCACCCTCACAGGCGCTTCCACTGTCCCTGAAGCAGCCCTCTCTACCGCCGCCACCTCTACCCCTACCACCCTCTGCTGTTGCAGTATGGACAGGATAGTGGTTCTCGTTAAGAATCCTGTGAACCCGGATGTTGAGCTTTGGGCCGGAGCCGTTGAACGTTTCCGCAATGCAGGCGTCAAGAACATCATTCTGGTACACCGCGGCTTCAGCACATACGACAACGGCATCTACCGCAATGCCCCCCTGTGGCATATACCCATCGAGATGAAAAGAAGATACCCTGACATACCTCTGCTATGCGACCCCAGCCACATGGGCGGAAAACGCAATCTCGTTCAGCCCCTCTGCCAGCAAGCCCTGGACCTCAACTACGACGGTCTGATGATAGAATCTCACATCAACCCCGCCGCCGCCCTGTCCGACAAAGACCAGCAGCTTACGCCGGCAGAACTCAAACAAGTTCTCTCCGGACTGGAACTCCGGAACAATCTCCGGCAAGACACCCTTGAGTCTTACCGCCGCCGCCTTGACGAACTGGATGAAAATATGCTCCACCTCCTAAGCCAGAGGATGGAACTTTCTCGCCAGATAGGAGAATACAAGATGCAGCATAACATGCCCGTGCTCCAAAGCAAACGCTATGGAGAAATCGTTGAAAGTTTTTCCGAAGAAGCAGACCGCCTCGGGCTCTCAAAAGAATTTGCCCGTCAGCTGATGGAACTCATCCACAAGGAAAGCATCCGCATCCAGATGAAAGACAGGCCTTTGTCTAATTCTTGAACCCTCGGTTCCCGCCCGGGGCACCTTAGAAAGAACTAACTGGCTGATTTTCAGCGGTTAGCTCTTTTTGTGTCTCAATTTTTGGCGACATTTTGGCTACTTAGGGCCATTTTTGCCGACTTATTCAATCGGAATGGGTTAAGGAGTAATTACATGAAGGATAGCTCAAGTGGAAATAGCCTCATACTTATCGAGGTTTATACATTTATAAATACTCCTCATTCTGTTGAGGCTCCCAAAATCAATAACAATGATTTGACAAGTGTTAATTCCTCCCGTCTCTCTGATTATCAGCGATTTGCATACGCATCTGCGCACCCGCTCGTTAAAAACTCGTTAAAAAGCCTCTTTATTCGCCATCGTTTTTAACAAGATACACCGTGGCAGAAGACGCTCCTTCTTTGATTATTCTATTAGAATCGATAAGGGCTTGTAACTGTTGCCTAACTTTATATCTTGAAATCTCTGGCCCAACACGTTTGCATATATCGGATATAGAGCTCTTTGGATAAGTTATTAAATCCTCAAACACTAATTCCCTAAGGCGGTGAGGTTCTATAGTCTTCAAATCGGGTTTTCGTTGAAAATTAGTGTTTCTGATTATCTTAGGGTTAATATAATACTCCGTCCCCTGTAGATAGTAAAACAAAATTCCCCCACCATTCTACTTGAAAAAGGGACCACGGA
>CALBPX010000131.1 GCA_937899055.1 uncultured Bacteroidales bacterium | reverse complement strand
TTCCTGCAGTTGCAGCGCGAACACGACAAGCGCGTCAGTGAGCAGAACAACAAGACTTCTGGGGAGTCTTCTTGTGGGAACTTCCTACGCCAAAGGGCTTTCAATTGCAACCGGCAAACCTCTTGTGGAGGTAAACCATCTTCAGGGGCATATTCTTTCATGTCTTGTAAAGCAGCAGGGCCGGGAGAACCGTTCTCCGGAATTTCCGTTTCTGACGCTTTTGGTTTCCGGCGGCCACACCCAGATTGTAAAGGTGAACGGGTATTTTGAATTTGAGATTCTGGGTCAGACCATAGACGATGCAGTGGGCGAGGCATTTGACAAATGCTCCAAGATGATGGGGTTGGGATATCCCGGCGGTCCCGTTGTAGATCGTCTTGCCAAGGAGGGTGATCCTTTGAAGTTCAAGTTCAACCTTCCGCATGTAGAAGGGCTGAACTATAGCTTCAGCGGCATCAAGACTTCTCTTCTTTATTTCCTCCGCAACCAGCTTAAGGAGAATCCGGATTTCATAGAACAGAACAAGGCCGACATCTGTGCCAGTTTCCAGAAATCGCTGATAGACATACTGATGAAAAAACTCATCCTGGCAGTCAAGCAGACCGGAATCACTCAGGTGGCAATCGGCGGAGGGGTAAGTGCAAATTCTGGTCTGAGGGAGCGGATAGCTGAGGAGGGGAAAAAACGCAGATGGGATACATTTATTCCAGAGTTCAAGTTTACTACGGACAATGCTGCCATGATTGCCATCAGCGGGCTGTACAAATATCGCAGAGGAGAATTCTGTCCTCTGGATGCCCCTTCGGTAGCCAGGGCTTCGCAGATGAAATGATGTTATGAGAGATATAGAGGTTTCTTTTCTGCCCACAGAAAAACAGGGTATTGATGCAATAGTTGAAAGGTGCGGAAAGGCCTGTGGCATAACCCTTGACAAGATTGCCCATGTAGAGGTTCTCAGGCGTTCCATAGATGCCCGAGGCGGAAAGGTTGCCGTAAAATACAAGGCCCAGGTATATCTGAAATCGGATTCTCCCTTCCGTCCGTATCAGGTTGCTCCTTATCTGGACTGTTCAAAAGGGCGTAAGGTTGTAATTGTAGGGGCTGGTCCGGCAGGGCTGTTTGCGGCCCTGACCCTCTTGCAGAGGGGGCTGTGCCCAATCATCCTGGAAAGGGGTAAAGATGTCCACTCCAGAAAGAGAGATACGGCGCAACTTATGCTCAATCAGGTAGTTGACCCAGATTCCAACTATTGTTTCGGAGAGGGGGGAGCCGGATGTTTTTCTGACGGAAAGCTCTATACCCGCTCTACGAAGAAGGGCGACATACGCCAGGTTCTGTATCAGCTTGTGGCCTTTGGGGCAGACCCCTCCATTCTTACCGATGCACATCCGCACATAGGCAGCAACCGCCTTCCGCAGGTGATAGAAGAAATCCGCAAGTGCATAGTTTCTCACGGCGGCCAGGTGCATTTCAACAGCCGTGTGACGGACTTTGTTCCTCAGAGCCAAAACAACGGGCCCTGGATTACAAGATGCACGGAAAGAGAGCCTTCGGGAGAACTCAAAGACGTTGAATATCTTTCAGATGCAGTTATTTTGGCCTGCGGTCATTCGGCCAAGGACATATATCATCTGTTCCATGAGAAGGGCTGGGAGTTGCAGGCAAAGGGTTTTGCTCTGGGAGTAAGAGCCGAACATCCGCAGAGCCTGATAAACGACATTCAGTATCACGGAAAGTGGAGCAAAGTTCTTCCGCCGGCAGAATATTCTCTTGTATGCCAGATGGACGGCCGCGGAGTCTTTTCGTTCTGTATGTGCCCCGGTGGCATATTGCTTCCGTCTTCTACAGAACCAGGGGAGGTGGTTCTCAACGGAATGAGCAATTCGCAGCGCAATTCTCCCTGGGCAAATGCCGGAATAGTTACCAGCATAGAGCCGGAAGATGTAGAAGAATTTTCCGAGTGGGGGCCTCTGAAGCTGCTCAAATACCAGGAAAAAATAGAGAGGGGCATCTTTGCCCACAACGGCGGTACCCTCAAGGCTCCGGCTCAGAGGATGACCGATTTCTGCAAGGGCCGCCTTTCCGCAGACCTGCCTGCAACATCCTATAAACCAGGGGTATATTCTGCTTTACTCAGCGATATTCTTCCTGCTGGTGTCTATGGCAGGCTGAAGCGTTCGTTCTATTTCTTTGACAAAAAAATGAGAGGCTATTACACCTCTCAGTCTTTGCTTCTGGCAGTTGAAAGCCGGACTTCTTCTCCGGTAAGGATTCCCCGCAATCCTGAGTCTTTGCAGCATATATCGCTGAGGAATATGTTTCCTTGCGGCGAAGGTGCAGGCTATTCGGGCGGAATCGTATCTTCCGCAATAGACGGAATCAACGTTGCCATGAAGGTTTAATGGCAGTGTCCGCATCCGCCGCCGCAGCTTGAGCAGTTTTCGTCTGAGCAGTCGTGCGGAATCTTTTCTCCGTAAAGCCCGTCGCTGAGTTCCTTTTCGGTTGCCGGCCTAACGTTTTCAACCTTGCCGGTAAAATGGAGCTTCTCTCCAGACAGGGGGTGGTTGAAATCCATCGTGAGCTTGTTCTCCAATGCCTTGATTTCCTTGATGATACCATTCATGCGGTGACCTTCGCGGTCTTGCATCGGGAGTATATTTCCAACCTTTATTACCTCATAGTCAATCTTTCCGTCCATCTCGAACATCTTCAGCGGAAGGTCAACTATCATCTGAGGATTTACCTCTCCGTAAGCATCGGCTGCTTCCAGTTCAAAGTCAAAGTCGTCTCCCACTTCCTTGTCCAGGACGTTTGCCTCAAACTTTGGCAGGAGCATTCCGCTTCCGAATATGAAGGTCAGAGGTTCGGCCGCTTCAACTTTCTCTATTTCCCTTCCGTTTACCACGAGCCTGTAGCTCAGGCTTACTACCATGTCTTTAGAAATTTTCATATCTGTCTGTATGTTTGTAATTTATAAAATCCAATCCTATCTTATTCTTTTACCCCAGCGCCATATTTTATATCCGATTGCAGCTACAAATATAGAAATCATCGGCGAAATGTAGTTGAACAGGCAGTACGGGGCATACACAAGTGTTGGCACTCCCAAAACTCCGGCCTGCATGGCTCCGCATGTGTTCCAGGGTATGAGAACAGATGTCACCGTAGCCGAGTCTTCAATGGAGCGGCTCAGGAGCCTGCCTTCATAGCCTTTGTCCTGATAAAGCTTGCGGAGCATGTTTCCCGGTACTATTATGGCCATATACTGTTCGCTCAGGGCCACATTGCAGAAAAGGCATGTAGCCATGGTGGTAGTAACGAGGCTGGCAGTGTTCCTCATCAGTTTTTCGAGTTTTTCTGTAATGGTCTGGATGAACCCGCCGGCTTCCAACATGCCGCCGAATATAGTTACGCTGATAATCAGCCAGACCGTGTTGAGCATTCCTGCTATGCCGTTTGTAGAAGCCAGCTTTGTAAGCATTTCATTGGGAGCTGCTATGTCTATGTGGGAAGACATGAGTTTGATGGGAGCGTAGAAGAAGGTCTTCCAGCTGTATGCATCGTAGGGGCATATCTGGCCTATTATCTGAGGCTGTGCAATACATGCAATTACAGATGCAAACAATGCGCTCAAAAGCAATGTCAGTATCGGCGACAGCTTCTTTATCATCAAGAAGATGGTGAATGCCGGAATCAGCAGCAGCCACCCGGAAACCTTGTATGTTGAGGCAATGTCCTGCATCTGCGAATGTACATCCAGATTTACGCCGGAAACTGCCGAAGCCCCAACTATAGCGAATATTATACCCGTTATTATAACCGCCGGAACATTGGTTATCAGCATATATTTCACATGGTCGTAAAGCTTTACTCCCGATATGCTTGACGCAAGGTTGGTGGTGTCTGAAAGGGGAGATATCTTGTCGCCGAAATAGGCTCCGGAAATTATTGCTCCGGCAAGCCAGCCCGGATGAAGGCCCAGGATACTGCCGGCGCTTATCATTGCCACTCCTATGGTTCCGATAGTGGTCCAAGAACTGCCTATGAGCAAAGAAATCAGGGCAGTAAATATGAATACCGTTATCAGGAAAACAGATGGATGTATGACCTTCAGCCCATAATATACCAGAGACGGCACAACTCCGCTCTGAACCCATGATGCCGTAAGGGCTCCTATCATCAGCAATATGAATATTGCATTGCCCGTATTCTTGATGTTGGTGGTCATGGCATCTTCTATCTTCTCCCATGGAACCTTCAGAAAGAATATGGCAATAAGCGAACCTACGGCGGCTGCAAACACCAGCGCAACCTGTGCAGGTCCTGAAGTCAGGTCTCCGTCAAAAAGCGAAGAACTCAGGATTATGATTCCAACCAGCAGAGCAACCGGAAGAAGAGACAGTAACAATCCAGGCTTTTTCATTGTAATGATGCAATAGACGCTAAATTTAATGATTTTCAGTTAATCTCCGAGAGTTTCATGGCTGAGCAATTAAATTCTATTGAGTTTTGACAAGGAGCAGGGCCGAAGCCTTTTCGCCTTCCTTGAGCTGGATGCTGAAGTTGAAGGTTCCGTCTTTGTCATGGTCATGGGTAAACATCAGTTTTTTCCAGCAGTTCTGGCCTTCGGGATTGACATTGGCCTTTTCTCCTACAGTCCAGCTGTAAATGTCATACTGTCCTTTGGGCAGGTTCTTGATTTTGTAGGATACCATAGATCCGTCTTTTTCTGCAACATAGTAGTGGTCACCGATATAGATGCAGTCTAAATCAGATTCCTTCTTGCAGTGGGATGCCTTGTGAGGCAATGCTACAATCCTTTCTGCCGTACTTATTCCCAGGAAGTCAGATATGGCCCACAGGGTTTTCTTTCCCATCCACTTGAGGTTTTCTATTGTTACCAGCTCTCCCTCCTTATTGCGGTTGTAGTAGCTGTATGGGGTTTCGTGGGTCAGGGCAAGTGTATTTTCGGCGGCGGTATTCCAGAAGTAACCTTCTATATATCTTGGAGCCATCCTGGAGAAACTCAGCATATCACTGGCAAACAGCGGATTGTCTGCAATGGTCAGCGATGTGAATGTCTGCTCCTTCTTGAAGTAAAGAGGGGATGTGGTTTCTTCTGTATGTACCCAGTATGTCATGTGTGGGGCTACCTGGGAATGGAAGTTGAGGAACATATCCAGGAAATTGCCGCCGTATGTGGTGGTGTTGACAAAGTTCTTTATGTTCTTGACCTCGGGCCTTGTAAGAGAATCCGGGCGGTCGTAGTTGATTTCCATATTCACTCCTATGGCATCGCACCTTGAATGCCCAAGTGCAACTCCATCAGGATTGCTGAACGGCAGTATATAGAATATGGCGTTGTCTCTAAGGCTTCTGGCGTATGGAGAGGATGAAATCAGCTCCTCAATCAGACCTTCCAGACACCAGGAAGTAGGAGTTTCGCTGGGATGCACTCTTCCGTGAATGTAAATGCGCTTTTTGCCTTTGTCCGGAATGTTGTGGTTTGTTATCATCATCATCTTCATGTCCCTTCCCTGATAGCTTTTTCCTATGGAGTAGATTCTGACGCCATCCCTGTACTGCCATTCGTCCATCATTTCCTCCAGATGGGTGTTAGTGTATGGTATGCAGTAGGCTACCCATACGGAATCATGGTCAAATGTCTTTTGGGCGGTAAATCTTGCAACCATTTCTGTATCAGGATTAAACCTCACCCAATCCTTGTTGTTGTAGCTATAGAAAGGAGCCCAGGGGTCCGTATCAATGAATTTTAGCGTAATGGTCCGGCCTTTTACGCCCGTCATGAGGAAATAGAACCATCTGGAGCTTGGTTCTACAAGCGTGTCTATAGGATTGCATGGGTCTTTGGCGCTTGTAATAAGATATTGCAGGTCAGGCCTGTAGATGTTGCTGCTGTCTTTCAGTTCGGCTTTGCCCAGGCGGCCGCTTTCAAAGTCACAGAAAAACCTGACCTGAGCGGCGGCTGATGTCCCAAGCAGGGCTATGAGGCTGAGAGCAATGAAGATTGAGATTCTGCTTTTCATATCGTGGGTTATTTTGTTTTCTTGTTTCTGTTTTGCTCGGCTACAGGATAGGCGAACAGGGCAAAATCGCCGAGGCAAGGGTCATCCGGAAAACATTCCTTCAGAAAGTCCGTGATTTCCAGGGCGGTCTTTATGTCGGTGCTCTTTCTTTGCGTAATTCCCAGGGCCAGGGCTGTCTGATGCACGTGTACATCCAGCGGAATGACAAGTTCCCGTGGACTTATGTTTCTCCAAAGGCCCAGATCCACAATGCCATCCCTTCTTACCATCCACCGCCTGAGCATGTGTATCTTCTTGTTTGCGCAGTTTTTGTCTGCTTTCTGGCCGTAAATATCTGTCCTGAACTTTTCCGGAGTGAGGATTTCAAGGCTTGTGTTCTCTTGGTAGAACCGCTTTAGGTTGCCGCAAATCATTGCAAACTCGCTCCAGCGAATTGTGCGGTGCAGACTTTCAGGGCCGCTGCGGTATTCTCCGTTCATAACATACCAGAATGGCTTCCACTGCATCTCGTCCATAGCGCGGCCAATGTCCCTTACAATCATATTCCTTCTGCCCCAGGCCAGATGGGCGGCAATAACTGCCGCAACCTCAACATCCTGCAAAGAAACCTTATAATCAGGCGGAACAGGGTAGCCATCGCTGAGAATACTGCCGTCCATAAGAGAACGGAAATGCCTCGGAAAGGCAATGGGATCCTCCACAAAATGTTCCGGCGAATTGTACTGCCGTGCAATCCTCCTGATGTTTTCTATGATCCGATGCCTGTTTTCCATATACGGTTTGTAAAGTTACAATAAAAAAAAGAGACAGCTCCTTGAGCCATCTCTTTTTCAACCTAAATGCTACGGCCTTATTTCTTCTTGTAACGGCTGTAGAACTTGTCAACGCGGCCGGCTGTATCTACGAGTTTCATCTTACCGGTGTAGAACGGGTGAGATGAGCTGGAGATTTCTACCTTTACCAAAGGGTAGGTCTGGCCGTCTATTTCAATTGTCTCCTTGGTAGCCTCACAACTGCGTGTGATGAATACCTCTTCATTAGACATATCCTTGAAAGCTACAAGTCGGTAGGTTTCGGGATGTATAGACTTTTTCATTTGCAAATGATTTTTAAATCGGGGTGCAAATATACGATATTTAACTTATTGGCAAAATATTTCAGCCATTATTTTATCCTGAAAAGCGGTTCGTCTTCGTAGAGGAGGTCTTTCCTTGTCTTTTTGATCCACTTCTGTTCCTCAACTTTGATATGCTCTTTGGTTTCGGCCCAGCTGCTGCCGCCTTCTATGAAATCCAGAAGTTCCTTGTCGCCTACAAGCATCTGTATGAGGCTCTTGTCTCTTGTAGGTTCCTTTTCAAGGAAGCGGAAAGCCGGAACCAGATCCTTGGCGCAGCGTATCAGGCGCAGTGAATGTGCTAAAGAGTTGTATTGGCTTTCGGGAGTCAGCAGAAGCTGGTAGCCAAAGCAGGTTTCTCTGTTGTATCTTCCTCCCATAGGGGTGAACGAAGCCCATCTGGCAAACACTCCGTCATCGTGGAACAGCGGATGTTCGTCCAGCTTGACTCCTTCCATGAATGGGGCTCCAAAGAGTTCGTAGGGGCGCACGGTTCCTTCTCCGGGGGTTACGTTGCTTCCCTTCCAGAGGAACTGCCCGCTGTAGAAGGCGTGGGTGAAGAAGTTTCCAAAGTCTTCGGACAGCGGAACTGTCCAGCTCATGACAAGTTTTCCTACGGGCGATGCCTTGCAGGAAATGATGTGCAGCGGAAACTTTGCGTTGAGCCTTCCGTAAATGTAGTAAGCAAGTTCTCCTATGGTCATTCCGTACCTGTGAGGTATGCCCTCTATTCCCTTATGGGAACGGTAACCGGCTCTCAGGGCAGTGCCTTCTACCTGCCTTCCTCCAGGATTAGGCCTGTCTATCAAGTAGATAGGGAAATCAGCCATCCTGCTGCTGAGGAAGGAGAACAAGGCATAGACAAGGTTGGGAGTTTCAAAATAGCGGCATCCGGCGTCCTGAAGTTCTATGACTACGGCATCCGTAGAGGCAAAGTCGTCCTCGCTGAAACGCATGTAGCCGTCACTGCCCTTGCTTATGGAGTTAAATGGAACTGAGGCTGAAAGGGGATGGTCGCTGAGGCCGTCACCCGGGGGAGTCATTACGCACGCAAGGTTACCTCTTTTGAAGAAACCTTCAAAGACATATTCCCGGGTTTGCGGGTTCCAGGCAGACTGGTTGCATATAACCATTATCCTGCCTTTACGCAGGTAGATGTCTTCTTGTCTGAATATGTCTGACGTGCGGAATGAGAACATATTTTTGCTTTGTATATCAGGCGTTTATAATATCATTTACGGCTTTCATTATTCTGGAGGCAAGGTCCTCGGCCAGAGTGCGCGAAGGGGCTTCGCAGTAAAGACGGATTATAGGTTCAGTGTTGGACTTGCGGAGCTGGAACCAACTCTTTTCATCCTCAAAGTCAACCTTTACGCCGTCTATGGTCAGAGGCTTGAAATCCGAGAACTTTTCAGCCACCTTTGCCAGAATATTTTCAACAAGGGCCGAATCAGACACTTCTATCCTGTTCTTGGATATGAAGTATTGAGGGTAGGAATCTCTCAGCTCAGTCATTTTCAGGCCTTTGTGTGCCAGATTGCTGAGGAACAGGGCTACTCCCATGTAGGCATCTCTTCCGTGGTGGAGGGCCGGATAAATTACTCCGCCGTTGCCTTCTCCGCCTATAACCGCACCTACCTGGTGCATCTTGGTGGTGACATTTACTTCTCCCACCGCTGCGGGGTAGTATTCCTGCCCTGCTTGGGCTGTTACGTCTTTGAGGGCTCTGGTGGAGGACATATTGGAAACCGTAGGCCCCTTCTTGTTTTCCAGAACATACGAAGCTACGGAAACAAGGGTGTATTCCTCGCCGAAGGGAGTGCCGTCCTGACAGATGAAAGCAAGGCGATCTACATCCGGGTCAACGGATATTCCGAGGTCGGCACCGCTTTCCTTAACCAGATTGCTCAGATCTGTCAGGTTTGCAGGCAGAGGTTCCGGATTGTGGGCAAAGTCTCCTGTAGGCTCACAGTTGAGTTTTATGCACTCTACGCCGAGTTTTTCAAGCAGCAATGGCATCGTAGGCCCGCCAACGGAATTTATTGCGTCCAGAACGACCTTGAATCCGGCGTTTCTGATTGCCGGAACATCTACCAAAGAATCTGCAAGAACGGCCTCTATATGGGCCATTGTAAAGTCTTTGAGAGTGAGTTTGCCCAGCTTATCTACATCTACGAATTCAAAATCTTCCTTTTCTGCGGTTTCCAGAAGTTTTGCTCCGTCTTCCGCAGTCAGGAATTCGCCTCTTTCATTAAGGAGTTTGAGGGCATTCCACTGTCTTGGATTGTGAGATGCGGTAAGTATGATTCCGCCGTCTGCTTTTTCCAGGATGACAGCCATTTCCGTAGTAGGGGTTGAGGCCGCTCCGGCATCAACTACATCTACGCCGCATGACAGCAGGGTTCCGCATACAATGTTGCGTACCATAGTGCCGCTCAGACGGGCATCGCGTCCAACCACTACCTTGCATCTTCTGCCCGGATATATGTCTTTCAGGCGGGTGCAGTAGGCGGCGGTAAACTTGACGATATCAATAGGAGTAAGGGCATCACCGGCATTGCCTCCGATGGTGCCCCTTATTCCTGAAATCGATTTTATCAGTGTCATCTTTAGATCATAAGTGCGCCTACAAGACCCAGAATTGCATAGAATTCAGGAAGAGCGGCGTAAATCAAAGTGTTTGTGAATACATCGTGACCCTGAGAAACGCCTACGATACCGTTGGCGCAAACTTTACCCTGACGGATGGCAGACATCAGACATACGAGTCCGACACTTATGCCTACGCCAAAGAGCATGGAGCCCTGAGTTGCAAAATCTCTGGTAAGCCATACCAGAAAAGCAACGAATCCGTAAATACCCTGAGTTGCAGGAAGTGCACTGAGCACCATATAGTTACCTGATTTTTCAGGATTTACTTTCAATGCTCCTTCGGCAGCATTGCCGGCGATTGTTGTACCGATTGCACTTCCGATACCGGCCAGACCAAGCATGAGGCCAAGGCCAAGATAACCGAGAATTTCGTTCATAAGATTTTTATTTTAATTTAGTTATTATTATTGATTGTCAAAGGTTTATAAGTTTTTCCGCTGCCTTCGTAGCCACTGTTCTTGAAAAATTCCAGGAAGTTGAGCCTGAGCGGATGTACAAACGCTCCAAGGCAGCACATTGCCAGGTTGAGCGTATGACCGAACACTACTATCAGCACAAAGAATATCCACATTACTGAAAAGCCTCCGTCCTCCGGCAGCAGCATTCCGCCAAGCTGGTTGAAGGCTGCGCCAAGCATGCCTCCGGCCAGTCCGAGCGCATAGAGCCTTATGTAGCTGAGGACATCGCCGAGGAGTCCGGTAACGGTGTTGTAGGTTTCCCACAGGCCGTTTCCAAAATTCCTGAGAGGATTCTTGTGGATATCGCTGAAGAAGAATATACCCAAAGCCGAAACTATTCCAATGGCTATTACTATGATTTTGACCAGTTTGGAATCGAGGTTGGCGGCCAGGGCCACAGCCCCAACGGCCACTCCGCCTACAATAAGCAGGGTCCAGCCTATGACACCGAATGAACTGCCCCAGCCGTTTTTCCTTACTGCATAAACTGCCTTGACCAGCATGGCTATGCAGATGTGAACCACTCCTATGATGAGCGACAGAACCATCTGGGCATCGTATCCGGCTATCTTTCCGGTAATCATGAACTTTTTGGCTCCGTCCGGTATCCAGGAAACCTGGGAGAGGTCTATTCCAAAGAAGGTATGAAGCAGGAATCCGACCACTACGGTTGCTATGCCAAGAGTCATAACCAGAGGAGCAAAACTTGCTGCTCCTTTGGCCTTCTTCAGCATGAATGCAATGATAATCAAAAGAATGCCATACCCAGCATCGCCCATGCAGAGGGCAAAGAACAGCAGGAAGAAAACAGAGATGTAAGGCGTAGGGTCAAACTCGTTGTAAGCCGGCCTTCCGTACATATCCGTAAGTACGGAGAACATTCTTGTAAAGCGGTTGTTCTTGAGGGCGATAGGGGGATTGTCCTCAACCTTGGCATCTTCTGCAATGTAATATACTCCGGCCTCTTCAGCGTCAAGGACTTCTTTTACACGGGCCTCACTCTCCTTTGGAGCAAATCCGGTGAATACTTCAACAGTGTTTTCCGCCTTCTTCTGAGCACTCTCTCCGGCAAGCAGGAGATCAGCCCGGCTGGCAAGGGCGGAAGTTTCTGTTTCTATGGAAGTTATAGCAGAACTAAGACTCAGAAGACTGTTGCTTTTGTCTTCCAGAGCCTTTTCTTTCTCAGCGATGCCGGCCTCTATCCTGTCTGCCGAAATCTTGGGAGTATCTACAGTCTTGAACTTGCCCTTGAGCCTTTCGCCTTTTGAAAGGAGGATGACTGCGAAAGTCTTTTCAGGTGTCTGGGAAATAATTTGAACGGCATACTGCTCCTTGATTGACGGGTCAAACTTCCTGGTGGGGATGGTTACAAAGCACGGTGTGAGCCCCAGTTGCTTGATTCTGAGTATGGAATCTTCGGTAAAAGCACCCCAGGGAAGGGCCTCCTGAAAATCGGACTTGAGTTGGAGCATTTCAGCCTTTGTTTCTGCAATTTCCTTTTTCAGAACGTGGCATTTCTCAACGGCAACAGCAGCGTCACAGGCTTCCATAGGGGGAAGCTCCTTCTTCTGGGCTGCCGCCTGCTTGCGCTCATCGCTGAGTATCCTCAGAGCCGATTTATACTCGGCAATCTGCTCAAACAGCTGTTTGGAATCTGCCGTAGCGGGCTTGGTGGAACGGGTAATGTCCATTACTCCGAGTTCCTGCATTCTGCCAAGGAAAGAGGCAACGTCTTTGTGGAAAATCACAAAGCTGTATTTTGTCATCTGTTTTATCATTGCTCTTCCTCCTCAGTTGCGTGACGTTGTTTGACTATCTTCTGCGAAGCTTTGGAGAGGTTCTCCTCGTCCTCCATATATCGTTTGATCTTGCGGATGGCTTCCATATATCCTGGAATCTGAACCTTTTCGTATAGGTTGACCTTCTGTGTGGTCTTTTTTCTGGAATAGTCCAGTATCCGCATTTTTTCTCTGTAAACCTCGCTTTCTATTCCAAGGCCTGCCATCTTTTTTAGGATGGCCACGCCGTCGGAAAACCAGAGCGGACGGTTGAACAGGTCAAACTCCCTGATATCGTAGATGATGTCATCTACGGCCGGAGTCTTGATTCCTGCAACCTTTACACTCTTGAGCTTGACGTCTTTTACGGAAATAAGGTTCTTGTCAAACTCGTTCCACAGGGGAGCTACATAGTCATAGGAGCGGATGGCCTTTTCAAGTTCGGCATCCAGACTTTCGCTCTTTTCCTTGGCACGCTTGACTTCCATCCTGAGGGCGCTTTCCTTGTTCTTGAGGGTAGGCAAAGCGTTCCGGCGGACCTTCAGCTGCTTGTTGAGGTTATTCAGACTTGTTTTGTTATATTGAAACTTAATTGCCATAACTGTCTTTTAGACAAAGCGTTATCTGTTCCAGTACTTATCTACGAATACTTGTTTGATACCAAGTTCTTCCGGTTTGAAATACTTCTTGAAGAGCATCCAGCCGGTGTCGAGCATCTCGTCTATCTTGATGTTTACATCTATTGCGAGCAAGCGTGTAGAATATTCCTTGGCATATTCCAGGCAGCGCATGTCGTAGTCGGAAAGGTCAAATCCGTTCTCGAGTTTGGTCTTGGCATTGGCGGCATCGGCATAAAGCCTTACTCCGGTGTTCATGACCTGGCTGTGATCTTCTCTGGTCTTTTTGTTGATAACCAGCTGTTTCAGACGGCTCAGGCTGCGGAACGGGTCAACAATGATCTTTCCGGTATCGGTATCCTTTCTCAGGTAGAGCTGGCCTTCCGTAATATATCCGGTGTTGTCCGGAATGGCGTGAGTGATGTCGCCGTCGTTGAGCGTGGTAACGGCTATGATGGTAATGGATCCGCCGTCTGGAAGCTGAACAGCTTTCTCGTAGATTTTAGCAAGGTCCGAATACAGCGAACCAGGCATACTGTCCTTGGACGGAATCTGGTCCATACGGTTGGAAACTATACTCAAGGCATCTGCATAAAGCGTCATGTCCGTGAGCAGTACCAGTACCTTTTCGTTCTTGTCAACTGCAAAGTATTCCGCTGCCGTAAGAGCCATGTCCGGAATCAGAAGACGCTCTACAGGAGGCTGTTCGGTGGTGTTTATGAAGCAAATTATCTTGTCCAGGGCTCCTGCTTCCTCAAATTTCTGACGGAAATACAGGTAGTCGTCGTTGGAAAGACCCATTCCGCCGAGGATGATCTTATCTACATCGGCTCTGAGGGCAACGTCTGCCATAACCTGGTTGTAAGGCTGGTCCGGATCTGCAAAGAACGGAATCTTCTGGCCAGAAACCAGTGTGTTGTTGAGGTCTATGCCTGCAATTCCGGTAGGAATCAGTTCGCTGGGCTGCTTTCTCTTGTAAGGGTTAACGCTGGGGCCTCCGATATATCTTCTTTCTCCCTCAATCATAGGGCCGCCGTCTATTGGCTCGCCGTATGCGTTGAGGAACCTTCCGCTTAGCTGCTCTCCTACATTGAGTGCCGGCGGTTCGCCGAAGAATTCAACCTGAGCATTCGTAGGTATGCCCTCGGTTCCGGCGAACACCTGAAGCGTAACCAGATCCTTCTTTATTTTAACAACCTGAGCGAGCCTGCCGGCCACCCTGGCCAGTTCGTCGTTGGATACTCCTGTGGCCCTGAGGGTTACAGTTGCCTTTGTAATAGCTTCCAACTTAGTGTATATTCTTTGAAAAACGTTAGAGGGCATTTTCTACGGTATTAAGAAGTTGCTGTTGATATTTATAGAACTGCTCGCTCTTGTACTGCGAGAAGTTCATCTGTCTCATTATGTTTATCAGGTTCTTGAAGAAGGAAACGCATTTTTCGAACCTTTCAAACCTATATTCCCTGTTGCAGACATCCAGAACCAGGTTCAGCATATATTCCTGCCTTTCCAGAGGAGTCTGGCAGTCCACATCGTCAAACGCATCCTGCTGCAGGAGGATGAAATCTACAAGTTCACTCTTCCAGTAGCGCAGATGGTATTCCATAGGAACACCGTCATCGCCGAGGATGTTAATTTGGTCGTAAGCCTCTTTACCTCTGAGAGTTATGTTTTTTGCTGCAAGAACTTTGTCAACCCATCCTTTCTCCATCTTTTCGTTGAAGAACTCTTCCATTTCCGGATATTCCAGATACTTGGAGTAGGAGTCTATAGGATCTATGGCCGGATAGCGCTTACTGTCGGCGCGGTTCTGGCTGAGGGCGTAGAAGCATCTTGCGCACTTTTTGGTACTCTCGGTTACCGGCTCCTTGAGGTTTCCTCCGGCAGGGGATACAGTACCCAGGAAGGTTACAGAACCGGTCTGGCCGTTGTTCAGGATGACTATTCCGGCCCTTGAATAGAAGTTTGAGATGATAGATGAAAGGTCAACAGGGAAGGCGTCTGCTCCCGGAAGTTCCTCCATACGGTTACTCATCTCACGCAAGGCCTGTGCCCATCTAGATGTGGAATCGGCCAGCAGCAATACCTTCAGACCCATGGCCCTGTAGTATTCACCAATGGTCATTGCCGTATAAACAGATGCCTCACGGGCCGCAACCGGCATGTTGGATGTGTTGCAGATGATGGTTGTCCTTTCTATGAGCTTTCTGCCTGTTCTGGAGTCTATAAGTTCCGGAAACTCCTTGAAGATTTCCACAACCTCGTTTGCACGTTCGCCGCAGGCTGCCATAATGATGACATCGGCTTCGGCCTGCTTGGCTATTGCGTGCTGGATTACAGTTTTACCACATCCGAAAGGCCCTGGTATAAAGCCTGTTCCACCCTCAGCAATAGGGTTGAAGGTATCAATTGCTCGAACTCCGGTTTCCATAATCCTGTAAGGACGCGGCTTTTCTTTATATCCGCCTATGGCTACCTTTACCGGCCATTTCTGCTGCATGGTAACTTTAAACTCTGAGCCTTTGGCATCCGTAAGCACGGCTATGGTATCGTTTATGGTATAACTGCCCGAAGGAACAATATCCTTGACGGTATAAGTTCCTGCAAAGGAGAAAGGTACCATAATCTTGTGAATCAGCCAGCTTTCCATAACCTGGCCCAGCCAGTCGGCTGCAACTACTTTGTCGCCGACCTTTGCAATAGGGGTGAACTCCCATTTTGCACTGGCGTCCAGGGCCGGAGTGTATTCTCCTCGTTTGAGGAATACCTCCTGCATTGTTGCCAGATTGTCCTGAAGGCCATCGTAATTGCTTGAAAGAAGGCCAGGTCCGAGTGTTACTTCAAGCATCCTGCCTTCAAATTCCACATTGCACCCCACCTTCAGGCCACGAGTGGATTCGTAAACCTGAACGGATGCGCTGTTGCCGTTAACTTTAATGACTTCGGCCATGAGCCTTATGCCATCCAGGTCTATGTAGCACAGTTCGTTCTGTGCCACAGGCCCGTCAACCTCCACGGTCACGAGGTTGGAAACTATACCGGTTACTTTACCCGTTGTTTTCATCAATGGTATATATCAATTTGTTTTTATCAAAAGTTCCCCTGACTTCTCCGACAAGCTTTCTGAAAAGATGCTTTCCTTTTTCGGCATCGAGCCTGAGCCACCGATCAACCATGTGACCTTTGGCCAAAAATGCCAGAATACAGTCTATGTCAAAGAAATCCAGAGTTGTAAATTCATTTATCTTCTCCCACTTGAAATCGTCCAGACGCTTTTCTTTGGATACTATGTTATCGTCTGTAAATATGGCTGCAAGTGCCTGGACATCAGAATGTGAAAGATTGGCTTCCGTGTCCGTGGGCTCATAGTAATCGCCGTAGGGGTCGGACTGAATGTCAATGCTGTACCTTGCAATAAGTTCCTCTGCCTTTTCCGGAGCAAACAGCCTTTGGGCGGCAGAAGAAACCATCATGTTCCGGATCTGCCTCTCAAGTTTTGAGTAAAGCCTTGTCAGACGGCTGGAGGAACGGTCTGCCTGCTCAAAGAAGGCCTTGTCCAAAGGAGTTCCGTCCATTATCCGGCAGAAGAAGTCTATTGTGCCTACATCCTTTTCTGAGCACTGAGACTTAATATCTTCCTTAACCTTTTTAAGGTCAAGGGCTTTGTCTTCCGTTCCTTTGCTGAGAACCGGAAGAGACGCTATTATGTAGTGATAATTATTCACCGAAAATCAGTTTTCTGGTCTTGGGTCTAATGTACTCGGAGATTATCCTGTTGAAGGAATCCTCTGAAAAGTCAATGAAGTAACCGCTTCCTTTACGGCTGATTTTAAAGCCGTTGGATATGTCTTTGGTAAAAGATACATCCAATCCTTTGCCAAAAGCTGAAGCCAGTTCACCTTCAATGAAACTGTTCATATCTTCTTTCATTGCCTGAGGAAGGATGAGATCCAGCGATACTGCGTCTTTGTCCGGATTGAACGCTCCTGCAACGGTCTTGATGACAGACTGCATGAATTCCTTGGCCGACAGGGCTTCCTTTACAGGAGCTTCTACAGCCTTCATCCTGACAGCTTGTTCAATATCCTGCTTGATTTGGCTAAGTGCCTGACGGGAAGCAGTTTGAATATCACCTTCTGCCTTTTCCCTGAGCTGCAGGGCTTCTTTTTCAGCGGCGGCTATCATTTCGCTGCTTTTCTGTTTTGCCTCAGCGATTATCCTTTCAGACTCTGTCTTAGCGTCTTCCAGCATTTTCTGGGCTTCCTGCTTACCCTTCTCAAGCCCCTCGTTATAGAGCTTTTCTGTGAGTTGTTGCAATTTATCCTGCATATAAAGTATCTTATTTTAATTTTGATTTTCTTAAGCCCACAAATATAGATATAATTAAGCAAAAAGCGAAGTGCAAAAACGTAAATTCAACCCAACAATATTCGGATGATTTTCATGAAAAGAAGCCGACCCAACGGATCGGCTTCTTTTACATATATGTCCAGGTCTTCTAGCTCAGGAAGCCCAGAAGGATACCTGCGGCAACTGCACTTCCGATAACGCCGGCTACATTAGGTCCCATGGCGTGCATAAGGAGGAAGTTGGTAGGATCGTACTTGAGACCCTGTACATAGGATACTCTGGCCGAGTCTGGAACGGCGGAAACACCAGCGTTTCCGATTAGCGGGTTCAGCTTCTTGCCGTCTTTGAGGAAGAGGTTGAGTACCTTGCAGAACAGAACTCCGGCAAATGTTGCAACTATGAAAGAAGCTGCACCTAGGGCGAATATCATAATGGATTTGCCCTGAAGGAATTTATCTGCCTGAGTTGAGCAACCTACGGTAACACCTATGAGGATGACCACGATATCGTTCAGCGGACCTCTTGCGGTTTCGGCGAGCCTTCTGGTTACTCCGCTTTCTTTGAGCAGGTTACCGAAGAAGAGCATACCCAGCAGAGGAATGCCGGAAGGAACTATGAACGCTGTGATGAGGAAGCCTACGATAGGGAAGACTATCTTTTCCTGCTGGCTGACGGCTCTGGGAGGTTGCATTCTTATAAGCCTTTCCTTCTTGGTGGTAAGCAGTCTCATGATAGGAGGCTGGATTACAGGTACAAGAGCCATGTAAGAGTAGGCCGATACGGAAATTGCACCAATCAGATCCGGAGCAAGTTTACCGGAAAGGAAGATGGCTGTAGGGCCGTCTGCACCGCCGATGATTCCTATGGCTCCGGCCTCAGCCGGAGTGAACCCGAGCGCAAGTGCTCCGGCGTATGCGGCAAAGATGCCGAACTGTGCGGCAGCGCCTACAAGAAGGAGTTTGGGGTTGGAAATGAGGGCGGAAAAGTCTGTCATAGCTCCAATTCCGAGGAAGATCAGCGGAGGGTAGAAACCTCTTCTTACTCCCTGATAGAGGATGTTCAGAACCGATCCGTCTTCATATATACCTACCTGCATACCGGGGAAGAGAGGAATGTTGCCGATTATCATACCGAATCCGATAGGAATCAGAAGAAGCGGCTCCCATTCCTTCTTGATAGCAAGGTATATGAACAGAAGTCCGATGAGAATCATCACAATGTGGCCAAAGGTCACATTTGCAAAACCAGTGTAGTTGAAAAACTGGTAAAGATTCTCAGCGATATTGGATTTTAAAATCATAATCTACTGATTATCCGATAACTACAAGAACATCGCCCTCCAATACGGAGTCTGTCTTCTTAACCTTGATTTCCTTTACGATTCCGTCTGCCGTTGCCTCAATTACGTTTTCCATCTTCATGGCCTCAAGGACAATAACCTTGTCGCCTTTCTTTACAGAATCGCCTTCCTTTACTGCAACATCCAGAATAACTCCGGGAAGCGGAGAGGTAACCTTTACTCCGCCTGCTGCTGCAGGTGCGCTGGGAGCAGCTGCCTTAGGAGCTGCAGTAGGGGCGGCAGCCTGAACAGGGGCTGCGCTTACATTAGTGATAGTTCCGCCAACTTCTTCTATTTCAACTTTATACTCGTTGCCGTTGACTTTGATTTTATATTCTTTCATAATTGTAATGTTAATCTATTGGTTGATTTATCTGGGATCTTGTTTTAATGTAAGGCTTCTTGCGCCCCAAGGTGAATTGCGCAGAAGGTCCTTGTTGAAGGTAATAACATTGCTTTCAACATCGTGAACGGTATTGTCCACGCCGTTCTGGTAAAGATGGCATGCAATGGCAATGGCGGCAATGATTTCTTCGTTTATTTCAGAAGAACCAGTGCCGGATGCCTTGGCTGGGGGAGCGGCGGACATGGCCGGAGCTGCCTTGGCTTTCTTTTCTTCCTCGGCCTTTCTCATAGACCTCTTTCCTATTGTCCTGAAGCAGAGGTAAAGGATTATCAGGCAGAGGAATACAACGCTCATTGCTATCAGAGCCAGAATGCCGCCGTAGCGGTCCTGCTTTGCCATCTTTTCAGATTTGGTTTCAACGGCCTCAGTAGTGTTGGTCTGACCTGGGGTAGGGTAAGACAGTATGTCAAATCCGCCTTTGCTGTCAATCAGGCCGTCTTCGTGGTTTTTCCTGTAAGACTGCTTGCTCCAGTTGAGCGGTTCGTGCTGGCCCCGGCCGTCATAAACCCTTCCGAAAGATTTGTCGGCAGGTAGGTCGTTAGGGATGTTAATCTCGTCCAAAAGAGTTTTGCCGTCAGTGGAATAGAGGTAAAGAGAATTTACCCCATTGAGGCTGAACATGTGGAAAGGTCCTGCTGTAAGGTCTCCGTCTGCGTAAAGGACAAAATATTTCCTCAGAGGAATCTGCGTGGCAGTGTTCCCCTTGGGTATCATGAACTTGGTGGGGTTGGCCTGATTGTCAGTGATGTAGAAACCGGCCACATCCACCATACCGAAGGCGGTGTTGAACAGTTCCACCCAGCCGCACCTGTTTCCATGTTCGTCAACGGCTCCCGTCAGATTTTCCCTCTGGACTTCGTTTATACGGATATCTACAGGGCTCTGACCTAAGACTTTGCCGGCCGAAAGGAGTACAAGCGCTAAAGTGAATATTGATAATATCTTCTTCATCTTTCCGGCTTTTAGAGTGGAAGGTTATCGTGTTTCTTTGCAGGGTTGGTGAGTCTCTTGTTCTCCAACTGATGGAGGGCGCGGATTACTCTGAAGCGGGTGTTACGAGGCTCAATTACATCGTCTATATAGCCATACTTGGCTGCATTGTAAGGATTTGCAAATGCATCTCTGTATTCCTTTTCCTTTTCTGCCTTGAAGGCTTCTACATCCTGGGCCTCTTTCATTTCCTTTCCGTAGAGAATCTCAATGGCTCCGCTCGGACCCATTACGGCAATTTCTGCGTTAGGCCATGCATAGTTGATGTCTCCGCGCAGGTGCTTTGAACTCATTACGCAGTATGCACCGCCGTATGCCTTTCTGAGAACAACTGTAATCTTTGGAACGGTAGCTTCTCCGAATGCGTACAGGAGCTTTGCTCCGTGGAGGATGATACCGTTGTATTCCTGCTGGGTTCCGGGGAGGAAGCCGGGCACATCCTCAAGGGTGAGGATAGGAATGTTGAAGGCATCGCAGAAACGAACGAACCTTGCTCCCTTGCGGCTGGAGTTGCTGTCCAATACGCCGGCCAGTACAGAAGGCTGGTTGGCTACGATACCTACGGTTATGCCGTCGAACCTTGCAAAACCTACTATGAGGCTCTTTGCATAGTCTTTGTGGACTTCCAGGAACTTGCCGTCGTCAACGATATGCTTGATGACCTCGTACATGTTGTAAGGCTTGTTGGGGTTGTCCGGAATAATCTCGTTGAGGATGTCGTCCATACGGTTGACGGGGTCGTTTGTGGGAACAACAGGGGTCTTCTCCAGATTATTCTGAGGAAGGTATGAAAGCAGTTCCTTTATGGTCTGGATACCTATTTCTTCATTGTCAACTGCAAAGTGTGCAACACCGCTCTTGCTTGCGTGTACGCTTGCACCTCCGAGGGTTTCCTGGGTTACATCTTCGCCGAGCACGCTCTTTACAACCTTAGGACCGGTCAGGAACATGTAGCTTCCCTTGGCCATGATGTTGAAGTCCGTAAGGGCAGGAGAATAAACGGCACCGCCTGCACAAGGACCGAAAATAGCTGAAATCTGAGGAATTACGCCACTGGCAAGAATGTTCCTCTGGAAGATTTCGGTATAGCCTGCAAGTGCATTTACACCTTCCTGGATACGTGCTCCGCCGGAGTCGTTGATTCCGATTACCGGAGCTCCCACCTTCATGGCTATATCCATTACCTTGCAAATCTTCTGTGCAAAGGTTTCGCTTAGAGAGCCTCCCAACACGGTAAAATCTTGGGCAAAGACATAAACCAGTCTGCCGCCGATTGTTCCGTATCCGGTTACTACACCATCGCCGAGGATGTGGTTCTTCTCCATTCCGAAGTTGGTACAGCGGTGGGTTACGAACATGTCAAATTCCTCAAAGCTGCCCTGGTCCAGCAACATGGCAATTCTCTCTCTGGCAGTATATTTTCCTTTTTCGTGCTGGGAGTCGATTCTCTTCTGACCGCCGCCCAGACGCGCCTTTTCCCTAAGGGAAATCAAGGCTTTTACTTCTTCGAGCT
>CALBPX010000130.1 GCA_937899055.1 uncultured Bacteroidales bacterium | reverse complement strand
TGATCGATTGAGGAATAGCTATCAGAAGTAAGTGAGGATGAGAAGGAATATGGTCTGGAGTATGAAGTTGCCGTTGAACTTCCTGAGATTTTCTATGGTCTGGCTGAGGCTGTATCTCTGATTCGGGCGGTTTACTGCCCTGAGGACGGACTCGTCTGTGCAGTCGATCTTGAGTATGGGGTTATCTACCTTCATGAGAGCATCCCTGACTTCTTTTTTCCAAATCATGGAAGCGTTGCTCAGGACGGAAACCTTGGCCTGTCTGAGGTATTTGTCACGGATGGCTATGGTTATGTCCACAATCTTTGCAAACTCCGGATGAACTGTAGGTTCCCCGTTTCCGGAAAAGGTTATGGAATCTACCCTTATGCCTTCTTTGTTCAGCTGCAAAGCCTTTTCTGTCAGGGCTTTTTCTACATCTTCCGCACTTGGCACAGCCTTGTCAAGAGTGTGGTCTTTGTTCCAGCCACATTCGCAGTAGATGCAGTCAAACGAACAAATCTTGCCCCTCTTTGGGAGCAGGTTTATTCCCAGAGAACTTCCGAGCCTGCGGCTATGGATGGGGCCTACTGTAAGCGATTCAAAGAGTTTTGTTGCCATTTTTGCGTTCTGCTTTTATGCAATTCTCAGCGATTGGGTCTGCGGAGTGATTCTCAGGCCGTCTGTATTTTTAAGGAGCACGATTCCAGGGGTTTTGCCGGCCTGGATACTGCCCAGGGTGTCCTGTTTGCCCAGCATCTGAGCTCCGTTGCTGCAAGCCCAGATGAGAATTTGCCCGAGTCCAAGCTGAGGGAAATTCTGTTGCAGACATTCCATTTCGCGTACCATATCCAGAATGGTGTTGGATGAAAGACTGTCTGTTCCAAGGCAAATCTTAAGGCCGTTGTCCATCATCAGTTTTATTGGAGGAAGGGCTCTGTGGATGAAGATGTTAGACAGAGGACATACGGTAAAGAACGGATTTTGGAGAGCCTCCTTTGCACGGTCTATACTCCTTTGGCTGATAACAACATTGTGTACCAGATTTATGTGGCCGGATACCTTGCCATCCTTTCCGGCTATAAGGTCTATGAAGTATTCCAGAGCCGTGGTTCCGGTAACCGGAGGAGTGGAAAGGCCGCGGCCTCTGTAGTTGTCTGACAGGGCTCCGCTGCCCTTGGATATCATGTCTTCCTCCTCCTGACTTTCCTGGCTGTGATATGATATGAGCCCGCTTTCCAGCCCTCTTTTGGCAGTGATTTTGAGGAGCTTGGGACTCATGGTGTAGCACGAGTGAGGGGTTACGCAGGCATCCAGCCCCATAGCCGTAGCCTGGTCTGCAACCTTCTGGCCGCCGGCGAGTATGTTTTCTGCATCTTCTTTTTCTGTGCCGAACAGTTCTACAAAAGTTCTGTAGTAAACCGGAAACAGCGGATTATCCTGAGAGTGCCTGAGGTTCAGAAATTCTTTTTTGAAGGCAAAACTCTCGTTGCAGTTGCTGATATCCGATACGGCTACAACTCCCTGTCTGGAAAAGTTTTCAAATTCGGCCTCCATAGCCTTGAGCCTGCCTGCATGGTCAACACTTTCTCTGAGTTCATTTATCTGGTTTATGAAACCGCTCATTCCGGTTGCCTGGCGGAAGGCTCCCTTCAGATGCGAGAGTTCTATATGGCAGTGGGCGTTTACAAAACCAGGAACCAGAATCCCCTTGTGATATTCAATATCTTCTCCTTTGGTGCAGGCCGAGCCCATTTGACTCACTGACAGAATCTTACCATTGTCGTCAACTGTAATCAGCGGATTGTTTACCGGATCCGCACTGCCATCCAGGCAGAATGCCATGTCTGCGGCAATTCTTTTCATAGCTACCGTTCCTCCATTTTGTGTTCTCTGTTGCGGATTCTCCCTTCCGGAAGTTCTTTATGTTCCTTGGCCTCTTCCTGTTTGGGAATGAATTTAGGCTCTGTCTTGACCGGCTCAGGCGTTTTCTTAACAAGAACTCTCTTGAGGTTGGCATAGAACTGGCCGTAGCGCAGCCTTTCGCCTCTGATATCCTTGCTCCACCAGTCATCAACCGGATGAAGCATTTCAGGCAGTTTGTACGGGATGTTGAAGAAGAGTCCGTGTTTTTCTGTATTTAACTCTTTTTCAGCGGTTTTGGCGTTTGCCCTTGCTATTTCGGTAGCGGTCTTCAGAATCTGGGTAAAGGCTTTGTCGTCGCTCAGATAATATTTGACGGATCTCTGATAATCTTCCAGAGTACAACCGTATTTGTCAAAGATATGCTGGTACAGCAGAACGGAATCTGCAGCAAGATTCACATAGGAGTATGTCCTTGCATATTCGTCGGCCACAAAAATCTCGTACATGATGTTGGACACCGTGTCTTTCTTCAAAATGGCGCTTCTGCCGCAGGAAATAAGCAGCAGGGCGGATGTAAAGGCCGGCAGCATCAAGTTCTGAAATACGGTTCTTCTGTTCATATCTGCAAAAGTAATAAGAATATAGATATTTGCCACACCAAAATCCTTCGGTTTTCACTATCTTTGGACTTTCAACAACATTGATATGAAGATAAACCCTCCAAAGTTCATACGCAGGATTTTTCCGGATTTTATCTGGAGCCTTCCGAACAGCCGTGGCGAGGTTTATCTTACATTCGACGACGGCCCAAGGCCTGAGGTAACTCCCTGGGTTCTTGAGCAGTTGGATAAATTCCAGGCCAAGGCCACATTCTTCTGCCTGGGTAAAAACGTGGAGCTTTTTCCGGATCTTTTTCAGGAAATCAGACGCAGGGGCCATGCCGTAGGAAACCATTCATACAGCCATGTAAAGGGGTGGGGTATGAAAACCGGAGACTATGTGCGCGACATAGACATAGCCTCGGACCTGATTCACTCCAACCTTTTCCGTCCGCCATACGCCCGTATCGGGCCCAATCAGGCGCGGGTTTTGGCCGAAAGATACAGGCATATAATGTGGACCGTAATCAGCAAAGACTACAGCAAGAGGGTCAACGGAATAAAGTGCATCAAGAATGTTGTTCCATATCTGGAAAGCGGTGCAATCATAGCTTTCCATGATTCTGTAAAATGTGCCGGAAACCTTTTCCAGGCATTGCCGGTGGTTTTGCAGGCCATTGAGGACAAGGGTCTCCACAGTGCAAGAATAGAACTTTAAATTAAATTTCCGGATGAACGTATTGGTTTTGGGCAGCGGCGGCAGAGAGAATGCAATTGCCTGGAAAATAAGCCAGAGCAAAGACTGTGATAAGCTTTATGCAATGCCGGGCAACCCTGGTACTGCGCAGTTGGGGCAGAATCTGAGCGGCAGTCCGTTGGATTTCTGCCGTGTAAAGCAAGCCGTCTTGGATTATTCCATAGACCTTGTGGCAGTTGGGCCTGAGGAGCCTCTTGTCAGAGGGCTCGGCGATTTTTTCCTGGCAGATCCGGACCTTAAAGATGTTCTGTTTGTAGGGCCCTGTGCAAAGGGAGCGGCCCTGGAGGGGAGCAAGGATTTTGCCAAACAGTTCATGCTCCGCCATGGTATTCCCACAGCCAGGTTCAGGACTTTTACTTTGGAAACCTTGGCTCTGGCCGATTCTTTCCTGGAGAGCCTGAACGCACCCTATGTTCTTAAGGCAGACGGACTTGCAGCCGGAAAGGGAGTGCTTATATGCCAAGACCTTGCAGAGGCCAAGGCAGAACTCCGCAACATGCTGTCCGGCAAATTCGGCAATGCCGGAAGCCGGGTTGTCATAGAAGAATTCCTAAGCGGAATAGAGGTTTCTATGTTCATTCTTACAGACGGAAAGGACTTTCTGCTTTTGCCGGAGGCCAAGGACTACAAACGGATAGGAGAAAACGACACCGGGCTCAACACCGGCGGAATGGGAGCGGTATCTCCTGTGCCCTTTGTTACAGCCGAATTCAGGAACAAGGTAACAGACAGAATAATAAAGCCCACGCTCAGAGGATTGCAGGAAGAAAACATCCCTTACTGCGGCTTTATCTTTCTTGGGCTCATGAACTGCGGAGGAGACCCTTACGTAATAGAGTACAATGTAAGGATGGGCGATCCCGAAACCGAGGCGGTAGTCACCCGTATAGACTCCGACCTTCTGCATCATCTGGCCGGTTGTGCAAGGGGCAGAATCGCTGAGGAAAAACTGGAGATATCGGCAACTCCTGCACTTACGGTAGTATGTGTAAGCGGCGGTTACCCGCAGAGTTACAGAAAAGGGGCAGAGATATCCATAAGTCCGGACCTTCTTGGGGCCAAAGGTGTGAACATCTTCCACAGTGGCACGGCTTTTTCAGACTCTGGACAGCTTGTAACTTCCGGAGGCAGAGTCTTTGCTGTTACAGCAAACAGCTGCGTAACAATGCGTTCCAAGGAATATAACACGGCTTCTGAAGACTTTGTCCGCCTTATTGAGGAAGGGCGCACAGCCTGCTACAGCTCAGTTGACAAAATAGGCTTTGAGGGCAAGTACTTCAGAAAGGATATAGGACTAGACATCATACGGTATTTGGAGGGTTAGTCATGCAGGAAGTTACCGGCCGTCTTGGAAAATACAACAGAATAGCCCTGTATGTGGTTCTGGCATTTTTAGTTCTGACATCGTTCCTGATGGCAGACTATGCCGGAAGCGGCGGTCTGACCGGTGTTTTGAAATTGTGCTGCGGCTTTCTCCTGTGTTTGATATTGGTATATTCTCTTCACATAGCCTCGGAGCCGGTTCTTCCAAAATTTCAGGACAGGTCCCTGGCAGTATGTTTTGGCCTGCTTCTGCTTCTGTCCTCCAGCGGAGCTCTTGTGCCCAGCCTAGTGCATCTGGCTGCAATTGCCTTGCTTTGGGCTCAATACTGCCTTTTGAAGGAACTCTATTTTGCAGCTTTCTTCCTCATGGGAATTTCTTCCATGTTTTTTCCGCCGGTCATGTGGATTGCCATACTGGTTATGCTCCTTATGCTGCTGGCGGGGCTTACGGACAAGCTGAGGAACATCCTGAAGTTCATAGGAGGCCTGTCTGTGCCCTTCTTCCTGTACAGCGGAGTGGCTTACATAATAGGTGAGGATGTTTTGGCCCTGGGGGCAGGCTTCTGGCATAAAATGATATTTGTAGAGGCTCGGATTTTATCGTTGAACATACCTTTGATGTTTCTGATTTTATGCATCCTGTTTGTCAGTATCCATGCAATTGTTCTGCTGGCCAGCAAGATGGGGGAATATGGAATAGAAGAGTCCTATGCTCTGAAAGTCCAGATAATCAATTTTGTGGTATGCTCGGCCGTGTTCATTTTCTTTTCGGCAACAAGTTCTCTTCCCATTGCAATTCTATCTTGCTGCCCTACGGCAGTGCTGCTTTCACGATATTTTTCTCAGTGGGGCGGAAAGTGGTTTGCCCGTATAGAAATTGTGGTTTTACTCTGTGCGGCCTTTATTGCAAGGCTTGGTTATTTCATTGTTTAAGATTAAATTTGGGCTTGTTTTACGCAAAAGATATTTTCTAAGTATATGAAAAGCAGATTATCGTTGTTTTCAGTTACCCTGGCCGCCGCAATTATGGTGGCTCCGGTTCAACTTTCGGCTCAGGCCGCAAAGAGTGCCTATACCCCTCAGGAGTATATCGACAAGGAAATGAAGAAAGATCCGAAATGCCTCAATGCAGTTGCTGCAATCAAGGCTGTGGACAAAAACGGCAAGGTTGTGGCCGAGTGGAATTCCAATCTTCCTGTACTTACAGCATCTACGCTCAAGACCGTAACAACCGGTCTGGCTCTTGTGTATTTTGGTGAAAACCACAGGTTTTCCACTACACTCAAGTACAGCGGTTCCGTTAAGGACGGGGTTTTGTTCGGCAATCTTTGGATTGTGGGCGGAGGAGACCCTACGCTTGGCAGCGAAGACGGAATGGCTTATCCGATAGATTCCATATTCGGGGTCTGGACCGATGCCATGAAACAGTTGGGAATTAGGAAAGTACAGGGTAATATAGTAATAGACGACTCATATCTTGACCGCGAAGTCATTCCTTCATCATGGGCATGGGGTAACATAGGTTACGACTACGGCTCAGCTCCCAGCGGGCTTCCGTTCCATCAGGATATCCAGAATGTCAGGATAGTTCCGGGCAAGAAAGTGGGAGACAAACCGCAGGTAATTGTCCTCTATCCTCAGATTCCGGGGTTCAAATACATAAACGATCTTACTACAGGTGAGGCTAAGAGCGGAGACTGGTCTGAATACAATGCATCTGACCTTGCCCGCGTAGGCAAATTCACCGGCAGCGTTCCGGTTGACAGAGATACTATAAAGTCCACCATCTCCAACAAGTTCTCCTATCTTTCCTGCGGCGTTGCCTTCAGAGATTTTGCCGTTTCTCAGGGTATCAGCATTCTGGGGCCGGATGTGCTTCCTCTGGAAGAGGCTCAGAAGGAGGACCTTACTGAAATAGTTACCACATATTCTCCGGAACTTTGGAAGATTGTGGGCCAGACATTGCTTGTAAGCGACAACTTCTATGCAGAAACCCTGTTCAAGCAACTCGGAAAGAAGATGTTTGGGCAAGGCTCATATTCGGCAGCAAAGCGGGCAGCCAGAATCATTCTGGATTCGCTGGGAGTAAACCGCACAGGCTACACTCAGGACGACGGCAGCGGGCTCAGCCGCGAAAACTACCTCTCTCCTGATTTCTTCTGCAACTTCTACACTGTCATGGCAAAGCAGCCCTGCTTTGAAAAATTTGTGGGCGGCATGCCTTACCCCGGAGTTGGTACATTCCGCAATGTCCTTACAGACAAGAAGAAATACGATTCCAAGATAGCTTCCGGCGTTCATGCCAAGAGCGGAAGCCTTTCCTGCGTAAAGACCTATGCCGGCTATGTTTATGCCGGTCCTAAACACGGTCTGATAAAGTTTGCCATACTCATAAACAACTACGCCTGCCCAACAAGAGACATTCAGAAACATCTGGAGGGCTTTATGTACAGTCTGGCCAGCGCAGATTAAATCGCTGAGGAGAATAATAGATAAAACTATAAGAAAATCAATAAATTACATTAACCATGTTAACTCTTTCACAGAAAGCAATAGAAATGCCTGCTTCTCCTATCAGGAAGCTGGTGCCTTATGCCGAGGCGGCTAAGAAAAGGGGTGTAAAAGTTTTCCATCTCAATATCGGACAGCCTGATATAGACTCTCCGGAGTGCGTAATGGAGGCTATCCGCAATGTCCGCCTCAATAATCTTGCATACGCAAATTCGGCTGGTATAGAAAGTTACCGCAAGGGCCTTGCAAAGTATTACAACAATATCGGAATAGACGCAGACTTTTCTGACATCATAGTTACCACTTCAGGAAGCGAGGCCGTTCTGTTTGCAATGACCGTTCTTTGCAACCCCGGCGACGAGGTTGTGGTAATGGAGCCTTTCTACACCAACTACCGTGCGTTTGCTATCCAGACCGGCGTAACGCTCGTTCCCATATCCACTAAGATAGACGATGGTTTCCAAGTTCCTCCGATTGAGGAGTTTGACAAATATATTACTCCAAAAACCAAGGCAATCCTCATCTGCAACCCCGGCAATCCTACCGGAACTCTGTATTCAAAGGAAAGCATGCTCAAGCTCGGCGAAATTGTCCGCAAGCACGATATCTTCCTGCTCTCCGACGAGGTTTACCGCGAATTCTGCTATTCTGACGATCCTCATTTCTCAGCGATGCAGATACCGGGGCTTGAACAGAATGTTCTGCTTTTAGATTCTGTATCAAAGCGTTACAGTATGTGCGGAGCCCGTATCGGTTGTATTGTCAGCAAGAACAAGGAAGTTATGGCCGCAATCATGAAATTTGCAATGAGCCGTCTTTGCTCTCCTACTGTTGAGCAGATAGCAGCAGAGGCTGCGCTGGATACTCCGGCCGAGTACTTTGCCGCAGTAAAGGCCGAATACATCCACCGCAGAGATGTCATGTGCGATGCTCTGAACAGGATACCCGGAGTCTTTACTCCAAAACCTATGGGAGCATTCTATACGATAGCAAAACTTCCCGTTGACTCTGCAGAAAACTTTGCAAAGTGGATGCTGGAAGAATTCAGCTACAACGGCGAAACCACCATGGTTGCTCCTGCAGCAGGATTCTATGCCAGCCCGGGCAGGGGAGTAGATGAAGTAAGGCTTGCTTATGTTCTTAAGGTTGAGGACATAGAGCATGCCATCAAGTGCATGGAGGAAGGCCTCAAGGTTTATCCGGGGCGCAAATAAGCTCTCAGCCAACCGATACAGAAGATGGCAGAAACAGGTAACATGGACAGGTATGCCCAAAGAGGAGTATCGTCTCAGAAGGAGGATGTTCACAGGGCTATAAGGAATACGGACAAGGGGCTGTTTCCGGGGGCCTTCTGCAAGATTGTAGAAGATGTTTACTCTGCTGAGCAGGACCCGTGGTGCAGTGTCATGCATGCAGATGGCGCCGGCACCAAATCGTCTCTGGCCTATGCCTATTGGAAAGAAACCTCTGACCTTAGCGTTTGGGACGGCATTGCTCAGGATGCCATAGTCATGAATACCGACGATCTTCTGTGTGTAGGAATTACGGATGACATCTACATAAGTTCAACCATCGGCCGCAACAAGAATCTTGTTCCTGCCCAAGTCATAGAAAGGCTCATAGCCGGCTCGCAGCGGTTTGTTTCCAAGATGGCCGAATACGGCGTGAGGCTCATTCCTACCGGCGGCGAAACTGCCGATGTTGGAGACCTTGTCCGTACCGTAATAGCCGATACCACCGTTTATGCAAAAATCCGCAGGAGCCAGGTCATAGACAATTCCCGGATTAAGAGTGGGGATGTCATTGTAGGTCTTGCCTCAGACGGTCAGGCCAGGTACGAGGATTTCTACAACGGTGGCATGGGCAGCAACGGTCTTACCAGTGCCCGGCACGATGTGTTTGCAAAATATCTGGGCGTCAGATACCCTGAAACCTACGACCCGTCCATGCCTGAGAGTCTGGTATATAGCGGCTCAAAGAAGCTCACCGACATTGAGCCTCAGACCGGCATGACTTACGGCAAGCTGGTGCTTTCTCCTACAAGGACTTACGCTCCGGTGGCAAAGCGCGTGCTTGACCGTATGCGCAGCAGTATTCATGGGATGATTCACTGCAGCGGAGGAGGCCAGACCAAGGTCCTGCATTTTGCCCCGGGGCTGCGGATAGTAAAGGACAATCTGTTTGATGTTCCGGTCCTTTTCAGAACCATTCAGGCTCAAAGCCAGACTCCGTGGAGAGAGATGTTCAAAGTGTTCAACATGGGGCACAGGATGGAGTTTTATGTTTCGGAGTCCTATGCTCAGGATATCATAGACATTGCAGAAGCCCTCGGAGTAGGGGCGCGGGTGGTTGGCCGTGTAGAAAAGCTCAGCGGCTCGCTTCCGCAGCTGACAATCAGATGCCCTATGGGCGAATTTGACTATTAAAGTTCCTAATTATGTAATATTATGAAAAAGTATTTGTCTTATTTACTGACTCTTGCGGCCTTTGTTACCGTAGCCGCACTGTCTGCTTCATGCAACAATGAAAAAGACAGACCTCAGGATTTGACTCCAATTATGGATAAGGCTCTCAACCAGACCTCCAGCCGCTGGTATGCAGATTTTGACGAGTTTGAGGCTAAGGATGAAAGAAGCCAGCTGCCGATAGGAGTCTTTGATTCCGGTACCGGAGGACTCACAGTCCTGGAAGTTATTCTGAGTGCAGATAATTTGAACAACATAGATGGAAGCATGGGTGCCGACGGCGTTCCCGATTTCAGGGGCGAAGATTTCCAGTACCTTGCAGACCAAGCAAATATGCCGTACGGAACCTATCCGTCAGAGGGCAAGACAGACTATCTGAGAGAACTGGCTGTCAAAAACGCTCTTTTTATGCTCAGCGACAAGTTTTACAACCTCAGTTCTGACCGCAGCCCCAAAGGCCGCAAGCAGAAGTGCAAGATTATAGTGATTGCCTGCAATACCGCAACCGCATACGGTCTTGCCGATATAAAGAGGCTTTTGGAACTTTCCGGAACCGGAGTAAAGGTAATAGGTGTAATCAACGCTGGAGTGAATGCAACCTTTGAGGACATACTTTCCTCCAAGGAACGCGACAGCCTTTCAGTAGGAGTAATGGCAACTGTAGGTACCATAGATTCAGGTGCTTATCCCAACACCATAATGCAGGTCAAGAAGGACAGAGGCTACGAAGGTTTCATTCAGGTGGTAAACCAGAAAGGTGCCGGATTTGCCGAAGCGGTAGATCTTGAAAAAGACTTTGTGGATCTCAGCCTTACTGCTCCGCGAGATACCTACCGCGGGCCTGTAATCGGCACAGGAGAAGACGATATCAATGAAGACCTCATGGATGTTTACAACTTCTGCTTCCAAGACAACGGCGTCCTCTATAAGAAAGAAAATGGCAAATACACTCAGTTCCAGCTCAATTCCGCCGCCAACTATGCAAGGTTCCACCTTGTGAGTCTTCTTGAAAAACTCCGCCAAAGCAAAGAGCAGGCTCCTTTGAAGAGCATCATTCTGGGCTGCACCCATTATCCTTTTTTGCTGGATACCCTCAAGCAGACCCTGAGCGAACTCAGGACATACAGAAAGAACAACAAGCTCGTTTATTCGCATCTGATTGCAAATGACTTTAAGTTCATTGATCCTGCCGTATTTACAGCTATTGAATGTTGCAGGTCTCTCAGAGAGGACGGGCTCATGGCCCTCAGGACCAGAACCGGAGAAGTGGATGCCTTCATATCGGTTCCTTCCTACAGCGTAGATAACAAATTCCTGGAGCAGGACGGGTCTCTCACCCATGACTTCAAATATGGCCGTGCTGTAGGGACCGAGGATGTAACCACGGTTGTTGTTCCGTTCTCCAAGGAAAACCTGAATCCAGACAATCTTAAACGAATCCAGAAACTTGTACCCTATACTTACGAAAAAATAAAAGAAAAGCTGAACTGAATGACATTTCTGCCGCATATAGAAACTGAACAGATAGAAAAACTTCCTTTTGCTGATTTTAAGGGGAATATAATACTGGTTGAAAACCAGAACAGACTTTACGGTGATGCCATAAGGGCCCTCAGGGCTGAGAAAGTCATAGGTTTTGATACCGAAACCAAGCCCTGCTTTGTGGCTCATGCCCAGAAGAACAGAATGGCCCTTCTGCAGCTCTCAACAGAAACCGCCGCATATATTTTCCGCCTCCAGCAACTGGGGCTTCCGGAGGAACTCTGCTCCATCCTTTCCGACCCGGCCATAATTAAGGTTGGGGCCGCAGTCCGAGACGACATCCACGGTCTCAATTCATATTCCGCCTTCAGGCCCGGAGGATTCATAGACTTGCAGACGCTTGCAGAAAAGTTCGGCATTATGGAAAAAAGCGTGAGAAAGATGTCTGCCATTATTCTTGGAATAAGGGTTTCTAAGTCTCAGCAACTTTCAAACTGGGAGAGCAGCCGCCTTTCCGATGCCCAGATGCGCTATGCAGCAATAGATGCCTGGGTTTGCCGTCAGATGTATGTTAAGCTTATGTCTGTCTGACAATCAAAGGCGTACCATTTGTTTTGATATGGATAAGAAAACATCAAACGGAAGAATTTACCTAAAGAAAGGGAAGGATCAGAGCCTTCTCCGCTGTCATCCTTGGGTGTTTTCCGGAGCCGTTGCCAAGATAGAGGGAGAACCCGAAAACGGCGATATCGTTGAGGTTTTTTCTTCAGAAAAAAATCTCCTGGGCAAAGGTCATTTCCAAAAGGGTTCAATTATGGTAAGGATGTTGGTTTGGGATGATTCTCAGATCAACTCAGCTTTCTGGTTAGCCTCAATTCAAAGGGCGTTCAATCAGAGAACTGCAACCCTTGCCGGCCTAAAAGACGGAACTACAGACTGCTACAGGCTGGTTCACGGGGAGGGCGACTTCCTTCCCGGGCTGATAGTGGATATCTACAAGAATGTGGCTGTAATGCAGACTCATTCAGCCGGCATGTATGCCAGCCGTGAGGCCATCGCTGAGGCACTCAGGAAAGTTTACAATGACTCTCTTTTGGCGGTTTATTCCAAAAGCACTCCAATCGGAACATTCAAGGGCGATGATGATTACCTGTATCTTAAGGACGGAGTGAGGCCTGAACCAGAGACTGTGGTTCTGGAAAACGGATGCCGCTTTGCAGTAGATTGGGAAAAGGGGCAGAAGACAGGTTTTTTCCTGGATCAGAGAGATAACCGTGCACTGGTTTATCGCATGGCCAAAGGAAAAAAGGTTCTGAACCTGTTCTGCTACACCGGGGGCTTTTCCGTTTATGCTATGAAGGGTGGTGCAACGGGCTGTACTTCGGTTGACAGTTCTCAGATTGCAATAGATGCTTGCAGGAATAATCTTAAAATCAACGGTTTTGACAGCCAATGCCAGTGCATCTGCACAGATGCCATTGAATATCTCAGGAATGTTCCCAAAGACGAATATCAACTCATGGTAGTAGATCCTCCGGCTTTTGCCAAACATCTGAGTGCTAAGCCCAATGCCCTGAGGGCATACAAAAAGCTCAATGCAATGGCCATAGAAAAAGTTTCCGCAGGCGGCATTGTTTTTACATTCAGCTGTTCTCAGGTGGTGGACAAAAACGATTTTGCCCTGGCTGTTTTTTCGGCAGCAGCACTTGCCCGCCGCAAGGTCAGAATCATAGGCAGGATGACTCAACCATCTGATCATCCGGTAGATATATGCCACCCGGAAGGTGAATATCTCAAAGGTTTGATCCTTTATGTTGAATAATCAAAAAAATTGCTATATTTGCAATCCCGATTCGGTACCATGGCCGAGTGGCTAGGCAACGGTCTGCAAAACCGTGTACAGCAGTTCGATTCTGCTTGGTACCTCCAGTGAACAATCAACCCCTTCCAGACATATCAGGAAGGGGTTTCTGTTTTAAGACTTAGCCTCTTTCATGAATATTTCTCGTAAGTCAAAGGTTCTTTGTCCGTGAGTATGTCAACAAAAACCTTAACCCTTGCAAAATATTCGCGGATATATGTCATAAGGGACATTATTGATGTGGGGGCAGCGGCATTGTAGCCCTGAATGTCATGTACTTCAAGACCAAGAGATTCTGTAAGATAAATAGCTCTTTCGTTATGGAATCTTTGTGATATAACTACAAAGCTGTGAATATCATATACCTTTACAGTTCTGACTACTGCATCAAGTGTTCTATAACCTTTTCCGTCCAAGATGATGTCATTTGCATCAACTCCATGAGCAACGAGAGAATCTTTCATACATTTAACCTCATTAACTCCGTCAAGGCTGTTCTCATCACCACTGATGAGAATGTGTTTTATTTTTCCTGCTTTGTAGAGTTGTTCTGTCGCATCGATCCGATACTTGAAGAAGTAGTTTGTTCTTCTTCCTATCCTGGTTTGTGGAGTAGTACCTAATAGTAAACCATAGTCTGATGGAGTGATGCTGTCTATCTCGTAAAATGTTTTCCCCTTTGCTTTATTCACTATCATTTGGTTACAGACAACAATAGAGGAAAGGCATGCCAAAATGACCACACCTGCTCCCCATAACAAGAATCTAAAATACTTTTTCATGTCTTCACGCACCAACGGCTATCCATGTGATATCGGCATTCTACGACTTTAATCGGCACAAGACTAATTTTTGAAAGTTTTTCTTTGTCTGCCATATGTTTTAATTCTGTTGCAAGTTACACATTTTTCACGAAACACATGCGGAGGCAGAATATATCACCTGTTTATACCCCAACCAATACCCGTATATCAAAAAAAATTCTATCTTTGTAATGTTCTTCGGAACAAACATACAGATGAAAGTGTTTTCGCTGTATCCTTGAACGGAAATCTCGCAAATTTCAATTAGCACAAGGATAGGCAAACCAATAATCACCTTGTCTGATATTCTAGCTTCGGCTAGTTTATCATACGGGTGTGGGGTGTTGTTTATTTGTGCTAGGGCTTTGCGAGAGCCTCCGTTCAGATAAGTGATTTGCCCCACACTTTTTTTTATATAAACTCACCTCTGGGCAAGGTGAAACATATACTAAGTATTATGAATATCAATTTAAAACCTAGAGTTATGAAAAGGTTATTTTTATTGTCAGTTTTTGCTATGATCTGCGGAATAGCCTCTGCTCAGATAGGTTATCTACCTACTTATAGCAATGGTAATAGTCAGTATAACCAAAACCAATCTTTAAATGAGACTTACCGAACTACAGCATACTTTATGGATCATGATGGGATTAAATATAAAATGCAAATTAAAGTACAAATAAGTTCAAATGGGTATGGGTGGACAGAAATACGTGTTGTTGAAAAATATGTAAATACAGGTTTAGGAGGCCAGTGGCAAAAAATATATTCTGGTTCATCTGCAAGCAAGTGTACGTCTTATGCATCTCAAAATCCATTGGAGAAACAGTTTATGTACAAAGCAATTATTGATACAAATACCTGGTACTTTGACTTATGAGAAAATACATAACTGCTATTATCTCTGCTATATTATTGACTTTTGTATTAGTCTCTTGTTCAGCGACCTCTGTATACTTTCTTTGCAATCAAGAAGATCTTGACATTTATGTAAATGGGCAATATATTGGTAAGGGTTATGTAAATTTTACAGCGCCTCGGGGAACAACTACGGCAAGCGTTGAGTGCAAGAAAAATGGCATCAGTGTTTTCTCAAGAAATTACTATATCAAGGGACACAACAGAGAACTCTTTGATTTAAATGTACAAGATCGCCAGTCATATTCTTCAGACAGACAAATTCATTCAAAATAAATTTTATATGAAACGTTTATTACTGTTTATAATCTTATTGTTTTTTGTTTTTGTGGGTTATTCTCAGAATACAGTCAAGATTTCTGTAGAACCACAAGAAGCATCCATATATATCGACAATAATTTTGCCGGGTATGGTTTCGCCGAATTTAAAAAACCTCGTGGAAGAAAGGTTGTTGTTATTAGGATTGAATGTTCTGAATACAATACTATTCTTACTAAATACTATGGGACAGATAGACGCAAATCCATTTCTTTCACGATGCAGCAAGATGGTCTTTATCGTGCTTCTGCTGCCTCAGGTATTGTTAATAAATATTTTACAGTGCTGATAGACCCTCAATATTATACTATCGATTCAAATGGTCATGTTGACGTCAGTAAAGCGTGGAAATTATTGCACCAAATTCTTCTGAATTATTTCAATGAGATAGCCTCCACTGATTATGACGGAGGATATGTTCAAACAATTTGGCAATACAAACATTTTACATTATCTGATAAGCAAATAAGAAACAGGGTTACTATTCGAGATATCTCTACTCCTAGCAGAGTTGCTTTTCAAATCAAAGTCGACTCTGAAATTGCATCTGCTTATGAAGCCAAACATGGTGAATTTGAAGCCATAGACAGAATTCCTAAAGAATTTGAAGGCATAATTCAAGAACTCCAAACGAGAATCGGAAAAGTCAGCAGTTTATAATTTACACTCATATGAAAACAAAATTTGTCATAACCTTTTTAGCTATCTTAGGCTCAATAGCGGCCTTAAACGCTCAAAGCATCAAAGAAACATTTGACTCAAATTCTTTAGGGTGGAACGAAACCCCGAAGAAAATAGATTCTGGAACGTCAATTATAGAAAAGGGAGTTCTAACCATCAAGACGGAAGGAACTTCCAAATTTTGGCAAGCAATGACTGGCGAATCCTCTTGTAATTGGTTTATTTGTTCTTGTTATGCACCTCTTAACATGGATCGTTCTTTCACAATAGTAACTAATGTAACTATTGGAAAACTGGATGATGATAAATACGTAGGACTTGTTTTCAATTATAAAGATGACGGTAATTTTTATGCCTTTATCTTCTCCGATGAAATGGTGTATTTTGTCCGTAGGGAAAAACATAAACTTGTCGGATCAAAACATCAAGGCGTTAGATGGAGTGTCAAACGTAAAGCTCGACAAAACTGGAGACTTGAAAGCGACACAAAAACTATTTCATTTTTTGTAGATGATGTGCCTATAATGAAAATGCGTTATATGCCTCTGGAGTATACAGGCTTTGGTTTCTACACTTTTGGCAAACAAAAGCTGGAAGTTGATGATATCGAATTTATACAGTGACAATCTCGATAATGATTCTCACTGGTACCTCCAGTGAACAACTAACCCCTTCCAGACATATCAGGAAGGGGTTTCTGTTTTAAGACTTAGCCTTTTCCACACTGTTCTGAGACTGAAAATGCGACTGCAAAAAAGTGGTCGCGATTGAGAGTTACAGCAGGAACTCGTGAAAATTTGCGGGTGTGATAGTCTTGAAAGAGGCTTCTGGGTATGCTTCAGAAAAAGCCTTTGGGCAAATGCTTTTGTCGGTCTCTTTCCATTTGAATTCGAAGGCCTGAATCTTTCCGTTTTCTTCCTCAATCAGGTCGATTTCTTTCTTTGCTGTCGTCCTCCAGAAGTACTTGGAAGCGAAAGATGCTTCATATTCAAGTTTTTTCATTCTTTCGGCCATCAGCCAGTTCTCCCACATATGGCCAACTTCATTTGTATCACGTATCTCAACAGGGGTGAAGTTGCCGATGACAGCGTTGCGGATGCCCATATCCCAAAAATAGATTTTCTTGTCAAATTTGAGTTCGTTGCGAAGATTCCTGGCATAAGAAGGCAGGCGGAACACTATGTAGCACTTTTCCAGAATATCTATATACTTTTCAACAGTTTTGGAGTCCAGATGAATCAGATTGGCCAGTTCATTGTAACTGATTTGCGAACCAATCTGAAAGGCAATGGCCCTTAACAGAGTCTCCAGCTTGTCTTGTTTAGCAATATCCCTGAGGTTCAGGATATCTTTGTATAGATAGCTGTTAACCAACTCTTTCAGGACTTCCTTTTCGTCTCCTTGTGATGTGACTACCTCCGGATAGCATCCATACAACAGCCGATGTGGAATTAATCGCTTTTGTTCAATTAGATTCGTGTCTGCAACCAGTTCTCCAAATGACAATGGAAACAGTTTGATTTCTCTCTTACGTCCGGTTAATGATTCGTTCACATCTTTTGCAAGCTCAAATGCTGAGCTTCCGGTGGCGATTAACCGGATATCGCTCATATTATCTGTAATCAGCTTAAGGATATTACCAATATTCTCAATTTTCTGCGCCTCATCGATGACTACTGTAGTAGCTTTTCCGAAGATAGCTCTCAGTTTTGAAGAAGTGGCTTCTTTCATAATTGCTCTGATATCAGGCTCATCTCCATCCAGGAAGAGTACATCTCCGCTGCCAGAAAACAGTGCTTTTGCCAGAGTGGACTTCCCAACTTGTCTGGCTCCCATTATCGTGACAGCCTTGTTCTTTGACAGGGCATTCAGGATTCTGTCTTCAACGATTCTCTGGATCATTTCACTTAACTTTTGCTGCGAAGATAATGAATTTTTCGGAATCAATTCCAAAAATCTTTAAATATATTCGGATTTAATTCCGGAAATCTTCAATCATTTTCGGAATCACTTTTCGCATCTGGTACAATTTCTGCAAATAACCTCTGAGAATTTCGGCATACTTTATTCTTTTCCTTTGGTAATTAGGGCTTTATAGCTATCTTTGAGATTAATGAGGAAATCAAGGCAATGAGAGCGGAGAAGCGCAAATGAGAATCGTCATAGATTCGCCACAGACTATATGGTTGGTCAGCCCATCTTGGCTTTTATCCGGGCCTTTCCTTCGATTTTGGCCTTGACAGCTTCTGCCGGATACTTGATCTGGCTCATAGCCCATGTAGCAAAGTTCTGGGCATCGCCACCCTGGAAAGTAGGCTTGACTTCTACCTGGTCATAAGGTGCACCTTGCTTTTTGTCCTTATTCTTGATCAGAGTTTGTCGAAGTCTATATCGGTGAATTCATTGCCTGAGGCCTTGCCGGTGACTTCAGGGTTTTCTGTATAGACTCTTTCCTGAACGGGGCACTTTTCCTTTATGTACTGTACAACTTCCTCAAGGCCGGCTGCAAACTTCTCAAAATCTTCTTTGTAGAGGAAAATCTTGTGTTTATCGTAAGAGAAACGGCCATCCTTTTCCACTTTGCGCTTACTTTCGGTTATGGTAAGGTAGTAATCGTTGTTCTTGGTGGCCTTGACGTCAAAGAAATATGTCCTTTTGCCGGCTCTAACAGGCCTTGAATAAATATCATCCCCACTTCTCTCCTGTGAGAAAGCATTGTCAAAATCCTCTTGATACATAATCTTGCAGTTTTAATTACTGTGCAAAGATAGAATTTTTTTTCAAATTCATTATAGTTATATTTGTAAGTTATTTGACATTGCGAAATGATAAGCAGAACACTTATAAGAATTAAGGCTTTCAAGGAGCTTTACAGCAGGGTGGCAACCGGTTCAACGGATACCGCAGCTGCCGAAAAGGAACTGTTTCAGGCTTTTGAACAGACCAGGCGTCTGTATGCCCTCATGGCTCTTTTGCCCGTGGCCCTGCAGACGATGGCTCAGGACAAGATTCTGAAGCAGAAGCGTAAATTCAATCCAGATATAGAGATAATTAACGAATGCAGCAAGTTTGCATCAAATCCTTTTTCGGTTCTTCTTAAGGCCGACAGTGCTTTTATGAACTGGTGCAACAATCATGCAGTCAGTTGGTCTGAGTTTGAGACATCGCTGAAGGATATTTATGCCAGAATATGCTCCAGAGAGTATTTTAAAGAATATATTGCTCTGGACAATCCCCAGATGGGAGATGCCCTGAAGTTGTTCCACAGGATATATTCCGAGGAACTTGATGACAATACGGTTTTGGAAGATGCTCTGGAAAACAGCAATATATGGTGGTTGGAAGACCTTGAATATGTGTTGTTAATGCTTCTGAACAACCTGCCTGCAATAGCAGAAAGACAGCAGGTTGAAATTCCTGAACTGTTTGACAGCCGGGAAGATGAGGCTTTTGCCCGCAAGCTTGTAGGAACCGTGCTTGTAAATTACGATGACCTTGTGGAAACCGTTTCGGCCAACATGACCAACTGGGAGATTGGCCGGGTTGTGCTTTCAGACATGCTGATTGTATCTATGGGAATTGCAGAGGCGCAGACTTTCAGCAACATTCCTTTGAAGGTTACCATAAATGAATATATAGAAATAGCAAAGTACTATTCCACTCCAAAGAGCTATTCGTTTGTAAACGGCCTGTTGAACAGAATACTCAAGGATATGTATGCCGACGGCCGTATTGTCAAGGATCCAAGAGGAATGATAGGCGGGCTGGAATGACTTTAGAAAGACAAAATAATTAATTTAATAAATAACTGTTTATGAACGTGTTTACAATTCTTCAGGCTCAGGCCGCACCTGCACAGCAAGGCGGTGGCGGACTGTCGCTGATTATTATGATGGTTGCAATTTTTGCAATTATGTATTTCCTTATGATTCGTCCCCAGCAGAAAAAGCAGAAGGAGCTCCAGAGGTTCCGCAACGAACTCAAAAAGGGCGATAAAGTAGTTACCATAGGGGGAATATACGGCACGGTTGAGGACATCTTTGACACTCATATCATGATGAGGATAGACACGAATGTCCGCATAAGGGTTGCAAAGAATTCCATCGTAAAGGACTTTTCTGACGTACAGCAGAACTAAAACGGCACAGGCATGACAAAACGGTGGGGCGGAGACCTGATAGTTTTTGTGGTTTCGCTGGTATTGGCGCTCGTTGTATGGGGGGTGATGAAACTTTCCGGAAGTTACCACTATGTCTATCATTATCAGGTTAAGATATCCTCTCCGCTGGAGGGCCGTGTCCTGAACTCCGTTTCTACGGATCCGCTGATTTTGAGGGGGTCTTCTTCCGGTTTTTATCTTCTGCGATACAAGAATACCTTGGGAGGCAGCGGCAACGTTCTCAGTTTCAGGGTGAACCCATCGGTACTCAAACCGTTCCCAGGGAAGCAGGATGCCTTTTACATGAGGGCTTCTGTCTTGAGGGAAAGCTTGAATGATTTGCTGGACGGTTCGGTTGCCGTAGAAGGAATATTGTCCGATACCCTCGTGTTCGTCATACCCACAACTTTCCATAAGAAGGTACCTGTATGCCTGAAGAAAGACATAACCTGCGCTTCTGAGTATATGCCGTTGGAAAGGCTGTCTCTGGTGCCGGATTCCGTAACCATTATGGGCGAAAGAAGCCTTGTTGAGGGTATCGATTCCGTATTTACGAAGAAAATCAGCGGCCGCTCACTCAAGGAAAGCATCAGGGGAGAAACCGACATAGAGCCCATAGAGGGCATTACCATGAGCAGCACAGAAGCCGTTTATTACCTGAAGATAGGCCGCTATGTAGAACGAAGCCTGAGCCTTGGAGTTGAGGCCCGCAATGTACCTCAGGGCTACAACATGCTCCTTGTGCCCTCTTCCGTTAAGCTCACATTCAGGGAGGAGTACGGGCAGAAGCATCCGCTTCAGGCTAAGGACTTTGCAGCATTTGTGGATTATCAGGATGCCTCAGCCTCCTCCGCCGGAAAGGTAAAGGTAGGTGTGGATTGCCTGCGCGCTGGAGTTCTGTCTGTGAGCGTGGAACCCGCCTTTGTGGAAAGGATAATAATTGAATGATGGCAAAAGTTCTGGGTATTACCGGCGGCATAGGTTCCGGAAAAAGTTTTGTGAGCCGGATTTTTGCATCATTGGGCTGCAAGGTTTATGACTCGGACAGCCGGACCAAGGAACTTTACGAAGCAGATGCCGGCCTTTTGGAAAGGTTGCATCTTTTACTCGGCGATGATATAGTCTTGCGCGGAAAAGACGGTACCCTGAAGTTGGACAAAAAGGCTATGGCATCGGCTATCTTCAGCAGCAAAACCCTGATGGAGAAGGTAAAGGAACTGGTCTATCCTTATGTTATGGCCGACTTTGTGAGGTGGAAAAAATGGAAGAGGGGAGTTGTGGTGTTTGAAAGCGCCGTAATTTTGGAGAATGGTTACGTACATTCTTTCATGGACCGGACGCTTGTAGTTACAGCACCCGAGAAACTGAGGATTGAAAGGGTAATGGCAAGAGACGGCAGCACGCTTGCAGGGGTAAGGCAGAGGATGAGGAACCAGACCTCTGACAGCGAACGGATTGCAAAAGCCGATTACATAATGGAGTCTGTAGAAGGGGCCTGCATTGAAGAGGCCGCAATGCAGATTCTTGATGAAATGAAATGCTTGTGAGGAATTTAGGAGGAACTCTATGATA
>CALBPX010000129.1 GCA_937899055.1 uncultured Bacteroidales bacterium | reverse complement strand
GATGGGCCGCGGCGTTACGGTTCTCAACGGCGAAGGATGGTACACCAAGAAAGAAAACAAGATGCTGCTGGTGCTGATTCATAAGACGGAAACAAGCAATATCCACGCCCTGATTAAGGAAATAGACAGGGATGCGTTCATATCCATGGCTCCCGTTACCGGCGTTTGGGGGAGGGGGTTCCAGCAGATTGCCAAATAGATTTGTACGAATGCAGAAACGTAAAAATTTACGATAACGTAATTATCAATTAATCAGATTATTGTTTTGACCTATGGGGGAGTTCGGAGACGGACTCCTCTAAATTTGTGTTTTTCAACAAAACACAAACTATGAACTTATTGATAAAAGCGAGAACAATACTGAAACGGCTTGTTAGAAGAAACAGCAACAGTTCGGAAAAATCTCAGACAAAGGTAAAGCCCTATGTTATCAAGAACACCACTCCGGCATTCCTGTACGAAAACGGCGATATCCTTGAAATTTCGGAACGCCTGCTGAGCCTTCTGGAAACCAGCAAGCCCTTCCTGGATCCGGCACTTAGGCTGGAGAGTCTGGCAAAAAGCCTCAACACCAACAGAAACTACCTTTCAAAGGCCATCAACGATTGTTGTCAGACAAACTTCTGCCAGCTCTGCAATTATTACAGGATAAGGGAGGCATGTATGATCTTTCTTAAAAATCCGGGAATAGACAAGAGCATGTGGATTGAACTTTCGGGCTTCGGTTCTGCATCAACATTTTCGTCCTATTTCAGCAAATTGGTGGGGCAACCTCCGGCCAAGTGGCAGAGAACTGTGATTCAAAGGATTAAACGTAAGGAAAATGTGCGGGCAGACGATTACATCAGAGATTTCAGAAGCATGCTGTATCGCTGAGTAATTCAAAAGCCAAAATATCAGAAACAATAACAGGAATTAAGTTTATGAACAGCAATTCAAGGCAAAAAAAGCGTGGAAGTGCGGCCATCGGAGGCTTTTTCCGTAAGATGGCTGGCTTGAGAGAAAGACAGGCAGACTGTCAGTCTCCGGAAGATATACTAAGGTATCCGGAATGTGGCGTTGCCGTGCCCAGAGGCCAGGTTATGAGCTCTTTGTTCAGTCGTCTGGAACGGTGCGTAGAAGAAAAGAAACTCTATCTTGACCCCTACATAAATCTGTCTCAGCTTGCCAAGACGGTGGGCAGCAACCGCACCTATGTTTCCAACATACTTGCTCCGCTGAAGGGTTTCAGATACTACATGAACGAGTGCCGTCTCAAGCATATTGCGCTCCGGCTGCAAAAAGAGGACCTGGAACGGGAGCCTTTCATACTTTCGGAAGACGAGTTCCTTACAAACAGCAAGATATCCGGAATTGTACTCACCGGAGGATTTACGGAGATGCGTACTTTCCGCAGGGCCCTTGCCGCCTCAGACGGAAAGTGGGCAAAGTTTATCAGAGAAAGAATTTATTGACCTTTACAAGTACCTGAGGCAGAGCAAATACAACAACCCTGTCGTAAGGGTTTACCCTTGTTTTTTCGGTTGCAATTATGCTTTCTTCGCCTCTGATCAGGCCGCCTATGATGGCTTCCTTCGGGAATTTCAGTTCGCCGATAGGGGCCTTGGTTATGGCACTTTCCGGATTTGCAATGAATTCCAGAACCTCGGCGTCTGAACCGTTGAGGCATTTTATGGAGCGCACCTTGTTGCTGAGGGTAAAGCGGAATATTCTTCCGGCGGTAACAAGTTTCTTGTTTATGACGGCATCTATTCCCATATCCTCAGCGAGTTTGATATATTCTATGTTTTCTACCTCAGCGATGACCTTGGGCACGCCCATGTTCTTGACGGCCACCGAAGACAGGATATTGGTTTCGCTGGAAGAAGTTACGGCAACAAATGCGTCATATCCTCCGGCATCTTCATCTACCAGAAGATCTGTGTTACGGGCATCTCCGTTGATTACCACCACATCCGGAAGGGCTTCGGCAAGATATTCACACCTTTCTTTCTTGGGTTCTATCACCTTGATATGTTCAACCTTTCCGAGCATCTTGCGGCAGAGCATCTCGGCTATGCGCCCGCCTCCTACAATCATAAGGTTCTTTACCTCAATTTCGTATTTGCCAGACTGGCCCATAAGTTCTGCAAAGCCTTCTTTCTTGCATACCATAAATACGAGGTCGTCTTGCAGGAACTTTGTGTCGGCATCGGGTATAAGGGTCTGGTTTCCACGCTCTATGGCAACCGGTTTGTAGGGCTTTGATTCCGGATTTGAGCCGCTGAGGATGTTGAGCGTCTTGCCAATCAGCGGGGCTCCTTCATCCAGGCGGAACACTGCCATCTGAAGTTTGCCGCGGGCAAAGTCCATAAATTCGCTCGTGCCGGTTTCTTTCAGAAGGTCTATGATTTCATAGGCCGCCATCTTCTCCGGGTAGAACAGCAGGTCTATGCCCAGTTCGGTGAATATGAGCTTGTTGTCGTGCTCCATATATTCATCGTTATTGATTCTGGCGGTAACCTTCTTGGCGCCCATCTTCTTGGCCAGGGCGGCAGATATGATGTTGGTGTTCTGAGTCTGTGCCGGACCTACTGCTATGAACAGGTCTGCTTTGGCAACTCCGGCCTGCTTGAGCACGGGTATGGAGGTAGGGTCTCCGTGAACGGTTACCACATCTGCAAGTTCGGCCAGTTTGTCCAGCTTTTCTTCGTCGTTTTCTATGATGGTAATGTCATTGGCCTCGCGGCTGAGCATCTTTGCCAGGTGGCTGCCAACTTCTCCTGCTCCTGCTATAACAATTTTCATAACTTACTTGGGTTTAGAAGGTTGCAAGCGGATTATCGGCGTCCCATCCGCCATGGACTATGCCGTCTGCCGTGTAATCTATCCTCTGGGTGAGTTTACCGTTGGCATCGTAGGTATGACGTGATGATTGGCATCTGATATCCCGTTTTTTCATTTCGTCCAGAAGCTTTGCAAAGAGCTTTCTTACCCCTTCCATGACGGCATTGTCAGAGTCCTGAACTTCCGAATCGAGGTATTTGACTATGGATATACTGTGCCCGTCTTTGTATTTGATTTCTATCATCCATCTGTCTCTCAGCTTGTCTTCATCTTCAAACGGAGTGTATCCGTAGCTGTTGAGGCGGAGGTCGGCAATCAGTTTGTCAAAATCCGGATAAATGAATTCTCCGTCAAAATAGCCCATGCTTTTGGCAAACAGGTTTCCTTTTTTGCAGATATAGACATAAGAGCCTGACTCGCTTCTGCTTATCCGGTAAACTTCTGAGTTGGACCACTTTGGCAAGGTGTAGGATTCAAAGCTGAATTTTATTAAGGTGTCGCCGATACCTTCCAGAGGAATTGCCAATGTGTCGTCCGGCTTGTCAACAGACTTGGTCTTAGGTGTTTTTGCCCTGAAACCACAGCCCGCTACAAGAGCAATCACAATTCCCAGAACCGCTGCTGCAACAAAGATTAAAGCAATTTTGTTCATACGGATTTTTTTATTCAAAAAGCAAAGATAGTGCAAGCTGAGTGAAAAGGCAAATCGGTATTTTGTGAAATAGCGGTTAAATGATTAATTTTGGCGATGTTTTAATGATTAAGAAACAGATTCACCATGGGCAAAAGATACTACCAGATAGCGGGATATGTTGTTTCTCTGGAGTTGGCAAAAGACGCTTCCTTTGACAAATTCATCAATCTTGCTCCGTTTCAAATCAGCACTCCTTCCGAGGAGCCTGTAATACAATTCCGTCAGGTGGCTTTTATTGCTGAGAAAGAACCTGAACCTCAGTTGGTTTCTGGCGATGAGGGCTTTCCCCGGATTACAATCGGAAAGGCAGAAAACGGCAAGTGGTACTTTACCATGGCTCCGCAGCATGATGCTCCCACCAGCGGAATCTGTGTAAGTTCTCCGGATTTTTCGGATGTGGAGTTTATGATAACCGAAGGCCGTCAGGGAGTTTTTACGGTTAACAATGTAATGATGTTGCTCTACGCCTTGAGGACTTCTACGCTGGGTTGTCTTGAGGTTCATGCATCTGTGGTAATCAAAGACGGAAAGGCGGCGGCTTTTCTTGGCAAGAGCGGAACCGGAAAGAGCACCCATACCCGGCTGTGGCTTGAGAACATAGAGGGCACGGAACTTCTGAACGACGATAACCCCATAATCCGCTGCCTTGGCAATGGGCAGATTCTGATATGCGGCTCTCCGTGGAGCGGTAAAACCCCTTGCTACAGGAATTTGGAGTTTCCTTTGGCCGCAGTGGTAAGGCTCAGTCAGGCTCCCTTCAACAAGATAGACAGGCTGAGGGGCGTAAAGGCCTATGCCTGCCTCTACCCTTCGGTTTCTGCCTACAGGCCGGAACGCAAGGTGGCGGACGGGCTGCACGAGTCTTTGAGCAAGGTGGCCGCTGCGGTTCCCTGTTTCCATCTGGACTGCCTGCCGGATGCGGATGCTGCAAGATTGAGTTACTCGGCAATTTATGAATAAGAAGGTCATACCCAACGATATCCTGATTCCTCAGATAGGGGAGCTTCTGGCGGAAGGCAGGGAGGTGGAATTACGCCCCAAGGGCAACAGTATGCTGCCCTTCATACGTCAGGAAAAGGATAATGTGGTACTCCGAAAATCGGACACCGTTTCCGTAGGGGACATAGTTCTTGCCAGGGCGGGAGAACGGTTTGTCCTGCACAGGGTAATTAAACAGGAAGGCGATGCCCTGACACTTATGGGCGACGGCAATGTCCGAGGTACCGAAAGCTGCCAAAAGGATGATGTGCTGGGAACGGTTGTTGTAATTTTGCGTGACGGCCGCAGGGCCGTAAAGCCGGGCAAAGGCCGTCTTTGGCGGTTTTTGCTCCCCGTCAGAAGATATCTTCTGGCCTTTTACCGCAGAATTTGGCGGCATATTGTATGATACAAACAATTTACAGATATGAGAATTAAGAAAGGTTTTGTACTCAGGCAGCTCCTGGGCGAATATGTAGTTAACGGCGAAGGTCTGGAGAGAGTGAATTTCAACAAGATAGTTTCTCTCAACGAAACAGCCGCCTTCCTTTGGGACAGCCTCAAGGACAAGGAGTTTGACACAGAGATGATGGCTGAACTTCTGACCGGAAAATATGAAGTTTCCAAAGAAACGGCTCTGGCAGATTCCATAAAACTTGCGGAGGCTTGGAAGGAAACCGGCCTTCTGGAGGACTGAGAAGATGAGCGGCAAGTCCAAAAGCGTTGTATATTGCCTCAGGTATGCGCTGAAACTCAGCCGTCCTGCAAGGATGAGGATTCTTGTGAGTATCCTCATAGGCTTTGTACAGGTAGCCGTATCGCTGTCTTTTGTCTGGACCAGCAAGGCTTTGGTTGATGTTGCCACCAAGGTCAGGTCCGGTTCCATCTGGGCTTATGTGTGGCTGATGGCCGGAGTTATGGTTCTGCAGATTCTGCTGAGGCTCTTTGCCGCATGGTGGGAGAAGATGAATCTGGTAAAGACCCAGAATCTTCTGCGCCGCAATCATTTTGCCCATATCATAAATACGGTCTGGAATGGAAAGGAAACTTTCCACAGCGCCGATGTGGTCAACCGTCTGGAGGAAGACATCAGGGTTGTTACTGAGCTTATCTGCGTAAGGGTTCCTGAAGTCATGGTTACTCTCTGCCAGCTTGTAGCTGCCTCTGTCTATGCAATTATTCTGGCTCCCGGCCTTATTTGGATGGTCATAGCCCTGATGATAGTTGCCATAGTAGGTTCCAGGCTCTTCTTCCGCCGGCTGCGCAGCCTTACCAACGAGATTCGCCGAAACGACAGCCGGGCCCAGCAGGTTTTCCAGGACAACCTGCGTCTGAGGTCTTTGGTTCTGATGCTGTTTGGCCCGTCCAAGGTTACGGGGCAGCTGGATTCTATTCAGGACGAGATAGAGAGCCTTACCCGCAAGCGCCTTGTTTACAATGTAATAGCCAGAGGGTTCATGGCCGTTGGCTTCATGGGCGGTTATGCCGCTACATTCTTCTGGGGAGTGTTTGGAATAGATGCAGGAACCGTTACCTACGGTATGATGACAGCCATGCTCCAGCTTGTAGGTCAGGTTCAGCGGCCCATATCCAATATCGGACATGCAATACCCGCATTCATACATGCAGTAACCTCCGTGGAAAGGCTTTCTGAGATTACTGACCTTGTGCTTGAAAAGAAGCAGGAAAGCACTGTCTTTGAGGGTGCTCCAGCTATCAGGCTTTCCGGTATAGATTTCCACTATCCGGATACCGGAGAATATGTGCTGAAAGATTTTTCCTGCGAGTTTCCATCCGGTAGCCTGACGGCAATTATGGGGGCTACCGGAGCCGGAAAGAGCACACTGCTGAAGATAATAATGGGGCTTCTGCATCCTACTGCCGGAACGGCAACCCTCACCGGCAAGAAAAAAGCGGGCGGAGCTCTTTCAACCGTAGAGATTTCCGCTTCAACCAGAGAGAACTTCATGTATGTGCCCCAGGGCAATACGCTTTTGTCCGGCACTATCGCCGAGAATTTACATCTTGTTGATTCTCAGGCAGATGAAGATACAATGAAGAGAGTTCTGGAAATTGCTGAGGCGGGCTTTGTCTTTGACCTTCCAAATGGGCTCAACACTCCTTGCGGCGAAGACGGCAGCGGGCTTTCAGAAGGCCAGTGCCAGAGGATTGCCATTGCCCGTGCACTGCTGAAAAAAGGCGGAGTGCTCCTTCTTGATGAAGCCACATCCGCCCTTGACAGTCAGACTGAACACAGTCTTTTGGAGAATATCTGCAATACATATCGCGGAGAAAAGACAATAATCTTCATCTCTCACAGAGAAGCCGTAGCTTCCTTTGCCGACAACGTACTCAGGTTCTAGATGAAGCGTGTGGTGTTTCATATAGACGTGAATTCCGCATTCCTGAGCTGGACTGCCGTAAAGTTGTTGAATGAAGGCGCAAAGCAGGATATCCGGACCATTCCTTCCGTTGTCAGCGGCAACCCATCTGACAGAAGGAGCATAATCACCGCCGCGTCCATTCCTGCCAAGAAGCTGGGAATCAAGACCGCCACTCCCGTATCCATGGCTCTGAGGAAATGCCCCTCACTTGTTATAGTGAGCGGAGACTGGGATTGGTATGGCAGGTGCTCGCATGGTTTCATTGATATATGCCGCACCTATTCTCCGGTGCTTGAGCAGTTTTCCATAGACGAGTGTTTCCTGGACATGACTTTCCGCCTTTTTGGCAAAGACCCGGTGGAGACAGCGAACCGTCTCAGGGAGCAAGTCAAGCAGGAACTGGGTTTTACGGTCAACGTGGGGGTCGGCTCCAACAAGCTGCTGGCCAAGATGGCGTCGGATTTTGAGAAACCGGACAAGGTTCATACGCTTTGGCTCAGCGAGGTCAGGGACAAGATGTGGACTCTTGGAGTGCGGGACCTTCTCTGGGTTGGCAGTAGGACAGAGGAGAAACTTCTTTCCTACGGCATCAAGACCATAGGCCAGCTGGCAGTAACAGATATTTCCTACCTGACACGCATCGTAGGGGAAAGGGGGGCCAGACAGCTTCACGATACGGCCAACGGAATAGATGACTCTCCAGTTGAAACCGAGCATCCTGATGCCAAAAGCTACAGTGCGGAGAGAACTTTTCCCAAAGACCTCACCGACCCTCAGGACATAGACCGTGTCCTTTTCAAGGTGGCCTGCATTGTAGCTCACCGAATAAGGAAAGACAAGTTCAAGGCCTCCTGCGTTTCCATGTTTGTCAAGCGCAATGACTTTACCGTCAGCCAGAAGCAGTGCACCCTCAGCCAGCCTACGGATATTACCGCCCTTATTCTGAACGAAGCCCGCAGGATGCTGCCTGAAGTATGGGACGGAGAGACTCCGCTCAGGCAGGTGGGGCTTGGAGTATCTCGTCTTACTCGCAATGCAGCTGAACAGATGACTCTTTTTGAAGACCCTAAGATAGAATATTACCGCAAGTGGGACCAGGAATACGACAAAGCCAGGGAGCAGAATGAAGATCCCCGCACCCTGGCCTACAAGAAGCAGTAGTCAGGCCACTGCTATTCAAATTACTTCTTTATGAATTCTACGCGGCGGTTCTTTGCCCTTCCAGCCTCGGTTGAGTTGTCGGCAACCGGCTCGTGGCTTCCCTTGCCTACGGCGCGTAGGTTGAAGGGATCCACGCCCAGGCCTTCAAGAGCCTTAACAACGGCTTCAGCCCTTTGCTGGGAGAGCGGGTCGTTGACTGTCCGTCGTCAAACCAAAGTGGACAACTTGCGCCGAGCGGTTTGAGAGGTTTTG
>CALBPX010000128.1 GCA_937899055.1 uncultured Bacteroidales bacterium | reverse complement strand
ACAATCATCAAATCAAAGCAGTGAAGATGGCTTTCGACCGGCTAGACCTCGCCGGTGCGGCGGCCTAAACCACTTGCGAAACTTGAATTTATAATCTCACAACATTCCATTGCGTTTATCCGAAAAATACAGGGGTTGATGTTGAGGTGTTGTTTGCATACCTCATTACTGATGTGGCAAAGGAGATTTTTCTCGACAATTCGCGTCAATACGGGAATGGTCTTGTTAAGTTTGAACCAAACGATCTAAATAAAGGCATGGTTGTGGATTTGAACTTGCTGGGTACAGAGGAGAAATCGTTTGTTAAGAATGTGTATGCATTTATTAAAGGCACTCGGAAAGAGAAAGAAGGGATACAGTTGCTGAACGAATTCTTTTCGCTTAGATATACTGACGGCATAAGTACGATAGACGTATTTAATGAAAGGCTTCAAGTCCTAAAAGAGACTTCCTTATCTATTACAGAAGAATCTGTCAAGAAGACAAGCAAACTGCGTGTAAAACAGCTCAATTTCCTCGACCTTTTCAACCAATACGAATGTGATACTTCCGTTTTTTAGACAGGTGTCGTCTTGTTGTCGCCTACAGTAGGTAGAGCATATTTGGCCTTGTTTTGGATAACAGGTGTATATATTTCTCCAAAGTAAAGGCTCCGGAAAAAGATTTTTTTGGCAGTTGTCTTAAAACAATTATATTCCTGTCTTTGACACTTTGATTTTGAACCTATCGAATTCGGTAGGTTTAAAATTAGGGTTATGCAAAGTTTCCCACTAAGCTGCTCTATCTCAACGATGAAATCAATCGCTGACTTTTCATCAGGAAATCTTTTCGTAAATTCAAAATAATTCATACCTTTGTTTTGTCTCTGATTATGAGACAAATTCACAAAAAGATATTGAATTTTACAAGCCTAAAATAAATAATTCCGAAAACTTATATAACACTTAAACTCACATTATTATGAAAAGCTTAAAGTATATTCTTGCTCTAGTATTAATTCTTTTTGTATGTGGGGGCTTATTTGCTTCTTATTCCTCTGAATGCAATTGTAAGTTAATTTGCCCTAATTGTGGAGGCATTAACACTAATCACATTCATCCAGATGGAGGCATAGCGGCTCAAGTTCGCTGTAGAGACTGCGACACTGAATGGATTGAAGAAAATCCAGAAGAATGGCCAGACCCTGAACCAGATACTACGGGTCTGATGATTATAGACTTGACTCATTGACAAAACAAAGGTCATGAGAGAATGTCTTCTAAGCCTTCTGTTACTATGCTGCATTGGAACCTCCTATTCACAGGGGCTTTACGAGATATCTGGAAAGGTTCTTGACAAAGACAAAAAGGCCCTGGAGTTTGCTTCTGTAGTTTTGTCAGACAATGAAACAAAGAAGCTCATAGGCACGACAACCTCTGAGGATGGTTTCTTTACTTTAAAAGCAAAAGAGGGAGTATATACCTTCGAAATATCCATGATAGGTTATAGGAAATATACTATCACACTAAACGTGGACAAGGATATCAATCTTAAAGTCATTATTCTTGAAGAAGACATCTCTCTCTTAAAAGAGATAAAGGTCACGACCAACAGGGTGGAATACGACATGAGCGGCTATGTTTACCGTGTCGGAAATATAGAAGCACTAAAAAAAAAGGATCTTACAGAAGTTCTAAATACGGCTCCAGGAGTAATGGTTACAAATAGGGTGACCCTCTATGGCAGCCCCGTCATCAATATTTATGTGGACAAACGCAAGATAAAGATGACTGAAGATGCTCTGTTAGCTTATCTCCGTTCCTACAAAGGGGCCAACATTGAAAAAATTGAGGTCATCTCAGACCCTGACGTTTCAGCAAGGCATTCAGGAACAGCCCTGAAGATAACCACAAAAAAAGAAACTGGCGGTTTTATGTCAGCCTCTGCCAGAAATTCATTCAATGTGAGCAATTTTGTCTTTGGCTCTTCTTTTAATTTAGATTACAGAAGAGACAGGATTGCCTTTTATGGATCTGGCGGATATCAGTACCAGAAAAGAGATCGAAAAGATGTTACAAGCTATCAATGGAAGAACAGTGATAAGAAGGCAGACAATATTATAAAAGAGAATATCAAGTTTCCCCTTTCAGCTAATGGTACTTTCGGAATAGCTTATGACATCACAAAGAATGATTATCTTGGAGCTGAAGTGTCCTTTAGGGAGATTTGCAAAGATCTGAAAAGAAAAACCTTTACAGAAGAGTCAGGGATAACTATTTCTGAGAACTTGAGACTCTACAAAACTTCTGACAAGAAGCCAGCTCTCTCCTTGATGTACTCACACAAATTTAAAGACGCTTCTGAGATTACCATAACAGGAGACTATGTGGGATCATACAAAAACAATGACATTACAGGTGATGCGCTTGGTGCAAGTCACACAGAGAACAACTCCAGCACCTTTGCAGGTTATTCAAACTATCAAAAACGAATAAAAAAGAAACACACAATAAATGTCGGATTGAGGTATTCCTACATCAAGAATGAGGCAATAAACAATGAATTACGTTTTGCTTACGACGAGTCTATGCTCAGACCTTTTTCATCGTATTCTGTTGATTTGAAGAAATTAGGTTTTAGGGTTGGACTTACAGGGGACTGGGCAAGCATCAACCAGCATGATTACATTGACGTATTGCCGAGCGTTTCGATAAACTATTACATAGACAGAAAAAAAGGGAATATTCTCAGTGCCGGATATACAATGTCAGTGCATAGGCCAAGCATTTCCCAGCTAAATCCCAACGCAGTGCTTTCCGAGAAGGATATTATCATAAGGGAGGGAAATCCTACCCTGAAGTCTTACAATTCACGTGTTTTTAAATCGTCATTAAAGCTGTTAAACTGTTTTATTCTGTCTGCCACATACAACAGGGCCAATAAAGCCATTTCAGCCTATCTGTACACAAAAGAGGATGAAACTTTATACCAGACTTATACCAACAACGCTTCATTTCAGGAATTTTCTGCAGGTGCCGGTTACTATAAATACCTCTTCAATAAGTTAAATATTAATTTTTCGGCATCATACGCTTATTCTGAGAGCAAGATAGATGGTTTAACAAAAAGAAATAACTCTCTCTCCTGCGCATTGGTTGCAAACCTGTCATTGCCTGCATCTTTCTCGCTTACAGCCGAGGCTTATGCTGAGACAAAGAAGAGAATCGGTTACAATGCCTACAAGAAAGAACCTTTCATAATCTACCTCAAGGTCTCAAAAAAAATCGACAGATGGAACTTCAGCTTCACTGTATCAGATGTCTTCAATTCCTACAAGAGGGGAGAAAACATGACTATAGACCTTGGAAACTATACACGAAAAGTCATCAACAAGACAGAATCTAGGAGCTTCAATTTCATGGCTACATATAATTTCAGCTGGGGCAGAAATGGCAGGGCTAAAAAAGCAAGAACTCAAAAGAATGAAATGAACGAAAGAATCGGCGATTAGATCCCCGATTCGAATTGACAGTACAACTTTGTGACGATAGACTGATAACGATATTAGCCCTATATAGAAACAAATGAATAAAGTAATTTACATGATAATCTTCCAGCGCCGGTATTTTGCAAGAAAGGAAGAAAAGTAAAGGCTCCGGAAAAAGTTTTTTTTGGGCAGTTGTCTTAAAACAATTATATTTGCAGTCCCATTGGAGAGATGGCAGAGTGGTCGATTGCGGCAGTCTTGAAAACTGTTGAGGTGAAAGCCTCCCGGGGTTCGAATCCCTGTCTCTCCGCTTCCGTATGAAACGAGCAGGCTATGTCAGAGTTTGATTATCAGAATAATAACCAGAATCAGCAGGGTTATACAGACTACAATCAGCAGTACTATAACCAGCAGTATGGCTATCAGCAATATCCTCAGAATCCACCATACGCCAAACCAAGCACCAATCTGGTATGGGCAATTCTCACTACCTTACTGTGCTGCCTTCCGTTCGGAGTAGTTTCAATAGTCTATGCTGCCAAGGTGGATTCGCTCTGGTATTCAGGAAATTATTATAAAGCAAAGGAAGCCTCCAGAAAGGCCAGGACATGGGCCATTGTTTCTGCATGCGTAGGAGCATTTTGGGTCATCCTGTACATTATCATCGTCGTAGTTGCCTTATTGTCAGAAGGATCTTCTGAAATATTATCAGGTTTTCAGAACATTTATTAGGCTATGGGCAAAAAGCTTTGGCTGTGGATTATTCCTGTTGCATTGGTTGCGGCAGGATTTTTTTATTACCTGAACAATCCTCAGCAGTCTGCCCTGGCACCGAAATGCCCCGTCAAACTTCTTACCGGATACCAGTGTCCTTCCTGCGGAGGGCAGAGGGCAATTCATGCATTTTTGCACGGGAGAATTGCTGAGGCAATTTCATATAATCTTTTTTTTGTTATCGCGATACCGGTTCTCCTTGCAACCGCATACGCCGCAGTAGTGATAAAACGCGCTCATCCTTCAGACTTTACACGAAAGCTCTACAATATCACCACCAGCCGTTACACCCTCCTTTCCTATGTGGCTCTGTATTTTATCTGGTGGCTGGTCAGGAATCTGATTGGGATGTAGCACCGGCCGTGATTCAAATAGAAGGATAAAAGCATTATATTTGCAATATGACAGGCTGCAACAGCGATACCAATGGCAGTATATCTGCATTCTATGAAAGCCATAGAAGTTTCCTTTGCTTCTACGCCATGGGTTTTGTTTCTTCTTATCAGGAATCTGAAGACATTGTACATTCGGTGTTTGAAAAACTGCTGACTGCCAAGGTAAGCATGAAGAATCCTTCCGCCTTGAACTCTTATTTTATGTCGGCTATAAGGAATAAATGCCTGAATCATCTTGCAAAAAAGAAAGTTCATGGCAGGTATGCGTCGGTATTCATGTCCGAAAACAAGGATGAAGAAAATCAGAATTTCCTGAACAGCCGCATAGAATCAGAAATCCTTTGGGAAATTTTTTCCAAAGTGGAACAACTGCCCAAAGGGTGCCGCCAGGTGTTCAAATTAAGCTACTTGGAAAATCTGAGCAATCAGGAGATTGCAGCCAGGCTCGGCATTTCTCTCAATACGGTCAAAAGCCAGAAGGCCCGTTCCAAGGAACTTCTCAGAAAGTCGCTGAAAGATCTTTTTGCCATAGCGGCAATAATTTTCGGACTCTGATTCCACCTTTTTTATTGTTTAGACTGTCTAATATGTAGCAGGCATAATAGTGTCCGGCTACATTTTTATGTTCAACGATAACACAGACAGAATCAAAAATCTTATTGCCAAACATATCCTTCACGATCTGAACGAGGATGAGGCGGCAGAACTGGAGAGCTGGAGGCAGGACTCTCAGCAAAACAATGAGTTTTTATCCAGACTCTCGGACCCTGAATACCTCAGGAAGCGGTATCAGGATTTTGTTGAAATAAATTCAGAAGAAGCATCTCATGGCAAGCAGGTGAGACATTCAAGGTTCATCCGCTGGGGAGCGGCTGCTCTGGCTGCTGCTGCGGTGGTTTTGGCCGTTTTGCTTTTACCCAAACTCAGAACCCCCAAGCTTATGACGGTTACGGCACCACACAAGGGGATTGCTTCACTTGTTCTTCCGGATGGCTCCAAAGTCTGGATGAAATCTGCTTCCTCCATCACTTATCCGGAAAAGTTTTACGGCTCTGCCAGAAACGTTTCATTCTCAGGCGAAGGCTATTTTGAGGTGTCTTCGTCTGAAGAGAATCCTTTTATTGTCAGTGCAGATGGGTTCAAGGTGAAGGTAACGGGTACTAAACTGGATATCAAGTCTTATCGCGATGATAAAGTTGCCGTTGCCGCGCTTATAGAAGGAGAGGTTACACTCATATACACAGACAGTCTTGGAAATGAGGTGGAGGACAAGATGGTGGGCGGAGAACTTTCCATGTTTGACAAGACAAAAAGGAGCAATACGCTGCTTAAGACCAATACCTCCATTTATTCTTCATGGATAGGGGGAGTTTACAGTTTTGAGTCTGAGACTTTGGAGGAAATACTCCGCCAGGTTTGCAGGTATTACGGATATAATCTGATTGTCTCGGATTCTTCAGTCAAGGACAGGGTTTTGTCTGGCAGACTGAAGATGGGCGAAAACGCCAACAGCATAATTGAGGCGTTTCAGGAATTTTTGCCGGGGCACATAAAACTGGAATCAGACACCATTATAATTCAATAAATATGTTTGACCTATGAAGAAAAGAGATTCAAGATCCCTTTTTATGCTGCTTGTAGCTGGATTAGGGCTGTTATTGGCATCAACGGCTTATTCCCAGAACAAGAAAGGTCTTTACGATTTAAAAATCGACAACCTTTCTCTCAAGGAAGCATTGATCAAGATTTCCACTCAATGTGGGTGCTATTTTGTCTATGAGGATGCTGATCTTGCAGGAACTCCCAGAATTAACAGGGAGTTCAAGGCAAGTACTCTGGAACAGATTATTGCCGGCTGTCTCGAGGGTACTCAGCTCTCCTACAGGGTGAGCAAGAAGAATGTCTATATCAACAAGGCATCCAAGCCCGGCAGTCCTCAGGGCAGTACTTCGTCCAAAACATCTCCTCAAACCCAATCGGGATATGTTGTCGGAAAAATTACGGATGTGAACGGAGCCCCTCTTCCGGGTGCCTATGTAAAGGTTAAGGAAGAACCCGCCATAGGCACTTCTTCGGACGCAGACGGTAACTACAGGGTAAGGATAAGCGACTTTTCAACTCCTAAGACACTTGTGGTTTCCTACATAGGAATGCAGGAGCAGGAGATAAATGTTGCAGGAAGGCAGGTTATAGACATAACACTCAGAGAAGAATACAACAAACTGGAACAGATTGTTGTTGTAGGTTACGGCAGCATTCGCAAGAAGGACATAGCCGGAAGCGTTCAGAATGTAACCTCAGAACAGATAACCGAAACCAATAACCCAACCTTTGAAAAAGCTTTGCAGGGCAGGGTTTCCGGTGTGCAAATCATTTCCAATTCAGGTCTTCCCGGAGGTGCTTTCTCTATAAACATCCGAGGCAGGGGATCTATCAATGCAGGCACTCAGCCGCTGTACATCATAGACGGTGTTCAGATGACTAACGGTTCACAGTCAACAAGTGTGGTTGAAAGTGCAAACATTATGGGAGGTATCAACCCAAACGACATTGAATCAATCACCATCCTCAAAGACGGTGCTTCTGCATCTATCTACGGAGCCCAGGCAGCCAACGGCGTAGTTATAATAACCACAAAGAGAGGAGCCGCAGGCAAGACCCGCGTTAATTTCAGCGCAACCGTAGGAGCTCAGAAACTTGCCCGTAAGGTCAAGGTCATGACCGGCTCTCAGTGGGCTGAATTTGCTTTGGAGGAGTACAAGAACTACGACTCAGTTTATGGAACCAACTACTACGACCAGCACAAGGATCTCTTCAAGAGTTTCGGCTGGGGCGAAGACGGATATTCCGCCGCCCAGACCACAGACTGGTACAAAGAGATTTTCCGTACGGCGCTTTCGCACAACTATGAGCTGGGTGTTTCTGGCGGAAACGACAAGACGAGGTTCTATATTTCAGGAAATTACAATAAAACAGACGGTATCATCAAGCATACCGGATATACCAGGGCAACCGGAAGGGTAAATCTTTCACACGATATAACCAAGTGGCTGAACATAAGCACCAAAAACACTTTCAGCCGCAATAATTATGATCAGGCTTCTACTGTTGCTGCTGCCAATCCGTCAAGGAGTGCAATGTTCCTCAATCCGGGCGTTTCTCCAAGAGACGAAGACGGAAACTGGGTAATGGATCTTCCTTACGGTTATCCTCTTTACAACATTCCTCAGATGCTCGAACTCAACGAATACAATGCAAAGGTTTCTAACCTGATAACTTCCAACGACCTTACCGTCAAGTTTATGGAGGGTCTTGAGTTCAAGAGCAGCTACAATGTCAACTATACATGGATTAACGAACATCAGTACAGCGATCCCAGAACCAGACTCGGTAACCGTCAGGGTGGCGTGGTAACTGCCCATACTACGGACGAGAGCATATTCCATACAGATCAGGTACTGACTTACAATACCGACTTCGGTCAAGACCATCTTACAGCAGTTGCTGGATTTTCGTACAGAGATTCCCGATTCCACAGCATAACCGCTTCTGCAATCGGAGCTTCCACTCCGGGTCTGAGTCTGCTCGACAGTGCTCCCACTCCCCAGACAACGGGCGAAAGCTTTTCGGAGTCAAAGATTGCAGGCTTCTTCGGAAGGGTAAATTATTCTCTTAAGGGAAGATATATTTTCACAGGAACGCTCCGTTACGACGGTTCCTCAAGATTCGGAAAAGACAACCGCTGGGGATGGTTCCCCTCAATTTCCTTTGCGTGGAGAGCTAAGGAAGAAGATTTCCTCAAGGATGTTGACTGGCTCAGCGATCTCAAACTCCGTGCAAGCTACGGAGTTACAGGAAACTCCAGCATAAGCAACTACGGTGCTGTAAGGCTCTATGCCGGAGGCTATGCTTATGACGGCCAGACCGGATTGGTTTCAAGCTCAATAGGCAACCAGAAACTTTCGTGGGAAAAGAAACATTCCAAGAACATAGGTGTTACCGCAGGCTTCTTCAAGGGCAGGATTTCCATGGATTTGGATTTCTATCGCGATGATACAAAAAATCTGCTCTACAGCAGGAGTATTCCGGAAACTACAGGTTTTTCTTCCATGTCTTCAAATATGGGAGGAGTTAAGAACGAAGGCTTTGATTTCCAGCTTACTACCAAAAATATAGATCAAGAGAACTTCAGATGGGAAACGGCGTTCAACATTTCCTATACCAAGAATGCCATCACCAAACTTCAGGACGGGCTGACCCAGATAGGAAACTACAAGATAGGCAAGCCCATAACTGCCGAATATGTTTACAAGTGGGCCGGCGTAAATACTTCAGACGGACGTCCGATGTATTACGACAAAGACGGCTACATTACCTACAATCCTACGCTGGAAGACCGTTACTGGACAAAGGGAACGGATCCTAAATGGTACGGAGGAATGCTCAATACCATAAGCTGGAAGAACTTTACACTGTCTTTCTTCCTTCAGTTCCAGGCAGGTGCCGTGAAATACTGGAGCGACAAGACCGTCCTCATAGGGCAGGCTGCAGACAACAACCTCTTCAGAGAAATGTATTACAAATACTGGAGGCAGCCCGGCGATGTGACATGGGTTCCAAGACCTTTCTACAACGGCAGCTATCTGGGCAGTCCGAGGGCATACGACTCCAATACGGATCCTGGTATGAGTCTCATTTACGAGTCAACGGACTTCATCAAACTGAAGAACATAAATCTCAGCTACGACTTCCCCAAGGCAACAGTCCGCAAGATGAAACTGGAAGGTCTCCAGCTGTTCGTAAACGCTTACAATCTCTGGACTACTACCCGTTATCAGGGCTACGATCCTGAATCAATAGGTAACGACAGGGGGCTTTATCCTCAATCCAAGAGTATCAGTTTTGGTTTGAAGTTGAACTTCTAAAAATGCAAGGAAATGAAAACATTAAAGAACATATCAATTGTACTGCTCTTGGCTTTGGGCCTGTATTCTTGTGATTCTCTGCTTGATGTGGATACCAAACATGCTCTTCCGCAGGATCAGATGGAAAACGAGGCAGGTGCCCGGAGTCTGATTATAGGTGTTTATGACCTCATGCAGGAACCTACATACGCAGGGCGAGATCTTCTGTCTCTGCCTGATGTACTCGGCGATAACGTCAAGCTGAACCCAGGGGCTACCAGATATACCCGTCAGTATCAGTTTACCCCGTACTACAACATTGATATCTGGCAGGCAGCCTACAGGCAGATAGTATCGCTGAACGAGGCTCTGTATTATCTGGGCAAGCTGGATGAAACAGCCTCAATAAAGGCTCTGAAAGGCGAGGCTCTTTTCCTGAGGGCTTATGACTATTTCTATCTGGCAAGCATATACGGGCGTATGCCAGGTCATCTTGTAGAGGGTTTTGACCTCTGCGTTCCGCTGATTACGGAACCTTTCTTCAATAACGGAGGCAGCATTTCAGATCAGGCTTCCGTAGCGAGGAACAAGGTAGATGAGGTTTGGGCTCAGATAGTCAAGGACCTTAACGATTCATTTGAGTATCTCAACGGAAACGACAGCGGCAACTTCCCCAACAGGGCTTCTGCCATTGCAGCCAAGGCTCTGCTTTCAAGAGTTTATCTGTATATGGGCAAATGGAACGAATGCGTTACCGCTTCTTCCTATGTACTGACTAATGCCAGCGTTAAAATCTATTCCGGCGACAAATACACTTCGGTATTCTCCAGCGGAAGCGAAAGCATCTGGCAGCTTAAATATGACAATACGGAAAACCTGCTTTCGTCTTCGTTGCATTCTGTCTATGGAACTCGTGATGACGGCTACAGAGATGACGAAGGCTATGGCAACGGCAAGGGAACCGGAGATGCAACGCTCTCGGTTACAGACGATTTTGTTGCTCTCCTGGATCAGGAAAAGGATATCCGTTTCGGAGCCCTCAGAAAGGTGAAGTTCTCCGGTCAGAAACTCTGGTGGACAATCAAGTTCAACTCATGGCAGAGTTCAGAACTCTTTGGATTGGACAATGTTCCTCTGATAAGAATTTCTGAGATGATACTCAACAGGGCTGAGGCTTATGCACATCTGAATACGATGACTTCTGCAAGAACGGATATCAACGAATTCAGAGGGAAGCGAGGCATCGGCGACACAGATGTTCCGGATTCCGGACTGCTTGATGAAATTCTTCTTCAGAGAAGACTTGAACTTGCCTTTGAAGGACACAGGTTCTTTGACCGCAAGAGGCTCGGCCTTGACATCCTCCGTCCGGAGGGTCTTCCTACCGTACCTTATTCCGACTATAGGGTTGTGGCAGCTATAGGTACAACCGAACTGGATGTAAACAAGCTGCTTGTGCAAAATCCCGGTTACTAACAGATAATTCTAAATCGAGATGAAAACTATATTTTTGAAATCAACGATAGTTATTGCGGCATTACTGGCTCTCTTGTCCTGCCAGAAGGAGGACTGGACTTACAAAGGACCGCAGTATTTTGAGTTCAGCGCCTATGAAAACGGCCAGACCGCTTCCAACGGAGTTTATTCCAAGGAGAACGGCGAAATTGGTCTTGACAAGGTTTGCGTTCAGCTCGTAAAACATTCCGATACTCCAGTTACGGTGGCTTACAAGATTGTTCCCGAGGTCTATTACCTGAAAGACGAAAGCCGTCTGGTTTCGGAAATTCCATCCGGAAAATCTTCAGACCAGATAGAGGTTCTTTATTCTACCGCCGAATACGGTACCGAATATGAGATAGTTGCGGAAAACGGAGCAACATTCAACACTTCTACGATGAGCGGTACGGTTACCATTCCTGCCGGAGAGTATTTCGGCTACATAACCGTAGATATGAAAGTAAAGTCCGGAAACAACTTCTACATCGTACTGGTTGATTCGGAAGATACAAAGGCCAACAAGCCAAGTTCTATCCTCAACTATGTGCTCATGCCTGAGATGATAGTTTATTTTGAAGAATCTTTCTTGAACGAAATTCCTACTACCTTCACTCTCATAGACAAAGACGGTGACGGATATTGCTGGGAGTGGTATGACGGAGAGGCTACTTCAGATTCCTGGAGAAGCGGCGGAGTAGGTGCACTTACTCCGGAGAACTATCTTGTGACTCCGGCTATTGAGATTGGGAGCAAGATGAAGACAGCATGGGTCAGCTTTGATGTCCGCGCCAAGTATGACGAGGGCTATAGGCTTGTAATATCCACTTCACCTATAACCGAGGCTAACTGCCGCGAAGCGGATGTGGCCCTTGACTGGCAGGTAACGGAAGTTAACAGCTTTGTTACCATAGATGTGGATATCAGCGATTACAGAGGCAAAACCGTTTACATAGCTCTTGTACACGGCAACTGCACGGACCAGTACTATATCAGAATCAAGAATCTGAAAGTTTACGGTCTGTAACGGTTATAAATGCAAATAGTTCAAGGTAAGATGATAGATGAAAGACTCCGGCAGATATTTGAAGACCTTACTTCAATAGAGGCCACCTCAGGCAACGAGGCACCTGTTGCCGCCTACATAAAAGATTTTGCCCGGCGCCTCAGTCTCGATTTTGAGATAGACGGTGCGGCATCCCTCTCGGGAGGCAACAGCGGCAATGCCATAGTGAGAATCAAGGGTGGAGGAAACTATTTCCTTGCCTCTCACATGGATACACCCCGTTCCATCAAGGGACTTGTACGCAGGTTTCTGCAGGACAGGATAACTTCAGACGGTACCACCCCGCTGGGAGTGGATGACAGGGGAGGGCTTTCATCTATTCTCTATGCCTTGGAAAAGGCTGTCGCTGATGACAGAATAAAACCCTGCACCCTGCTTTTTACGGTGTGCGAAGAAACCTCTCTGGCAGGCTCCACTTTCTACAAACCGGACGAGGGCATCAGATATGGATTCATATTTGATTCCTATATGAGCCCTCCGGCCCTGGTAAGCGAAACCTGCGGTCTGCTGGAGTTCAACTTCGTCTTCCATGGACGTTCATCTCATGCCGGAATTGCTCCCGAAAAGGGGGTAAGTGCCATTCAGGCAGCGTGTGAAGCCATAACCAGGTTTCCTTACGGCAAACTCGGCGATAAGGATACCGGCAACATAGGCATAATCTCGGGCGGAACTGCCACGAATGTCGTATGCGACCAGGTTGAGGTATCGGGCGAGATTCGGAGCGGAAACCTTGAAGAAGGTCAGGCAAGGTTCAGCAAAGTGGTTAAAGATTTTCAGGAGGTTTGCAAGAAACACGGAGCAACCCTGGAGTATAGCAGCGCATGGGATTTTACCCCATACCACATACATCCGGAGGATGAGCCTTACAGGCATTTTGCAAAAGTCCTGGGGAAGATGGGGCTGGAACCTGTGCCGATGAAGTCAATGGGTGGCAGCGATGCCAATGCAATGAACAAGAAAGGAATCAAGACAATAAACCTGGGAGTAGGGGCCCAGAATCCTCATGGAAACGATGAATTCATTCTTTATGAGGACTTTACCAGAGCCGCCGAAATAGCCTACGGTTTGATGACAACTACTTTAGATTGACGTTATGAACAAATCATACTTTATCCTAAGTGTAATTTTGATGTTTTTTTTGACATCATGCAAGTGTGACAAGGGTGAGCAGCTTGACTTTCTGCCCGAGAACATTACTGCAAAAGGAACTTTGGTAATTGAAGGCGGCGGAGACCGCATAGCTCCAATCCTCAACAAAATAATAGAAAAAGGCGGAGGTCCGGACAGTTGCAGGCTTCTGGTAATACCGTTTGCCAGCCAGCTTCCGGATACCGGCGAAAGGCAGGCTGCGGAATTCCGTGCACTGGGTTGCAGGAATGCAGACTTCATGCTCTGCGATAAGGACTCCATAGACAACCCCGAAAATCTGGCAAAGCTGGACGGAGTAACAGCCATCTTCCTTTCGGGTGGAGACCAGAGCCGTCTGAAGGAGTTCCTGGGAGGAACCAAGTTCTTTGACAAGATGCTCCAGATATACAAAGACGGCGGAGTCATAGGCGGAACCAGTGCCGGAGCTGCCATTCAGAGCCGTATAATGCTGACGGGCCGTCAGGTAAATCCGGGGCCTGATGATGAGTCGCCCTACTTCAATGAGATAAAAAGCAATTATGTGGAAACAAAGGAGGGGTTCGGCTTTCTGGACAATATCATCATAGACCAGCATTTCATAACCCGCCGCCGTCAGGTCCGTCTTATAAATGTCCTTTTGGACAACCCTGGCTACAGGGGCCTGGGAATAGATGAAGAGAGTGCCGTAGTGGTTAATCCGGACAACACCATAGAAATTGTGGGAGAGAACTGTGCCATGCTCTTTGAGCCTTACAAGAAGGGAGAAAATGGGGAGAATGCCCACAGTTTCAAACTCACCATACTTTATCCTGGAGATACATACAGATTGTAAAACTTTGGTGGCTTGCACCGGATTCTTTACCTTTGAAGCGTTATGGCTAAAGCGAGAAAAATACCACATACTTTTGTAATCATAGGTTCCGTTCTGCTTCTGTGCGGAATACTTACATGGATAATTCCTGCCGGAGAGTTCGACCACCAGACGGTGAGTGTAAACGGAGCGGAACGGGATGTAATTGTGGCGGAGTCTTACCACAAGGTAGAATCCAGTCCGCAGACCTGGCAGGTTCTTGGAGCCATAGTTGACGGATTCAGGAGGCAGGCCGCCATAATTGCCTTTGTACTGGTAATAGGCGGCGCTTTTCAGATTCTCAACAGCAGCCGGGCAATAGATTTCGGAATCAGGTCTTTTTTGAAGAAGGTTCACAAACATTGGCTTATCATAGTTGCCACTATGGTGATATTCAGCGTGTTTGGTGCTGTATTCGGGATGAGCGAAGAAACCATAGCCTTTATCATAATATTCATTCCGCTGGCCATATCCATGGGCTATGATTCCATAACCGGAGTGCTGATGGTATATGTTGCGGCGCATATCGGCTTCAGCGGGGCGGTGTTCAATCCGTTTACGATAGGCATAGCCCAGGGGCTGAGCGGCTTGCCTCTGTTTTCCGGCTTTGAGTACAGGATGTTTGTATGGGTGGTTCTGACCCTGCTCATCATAGGCTTTACACTCTGGTATGCAAACAGGGTGAAGAAGAACCCTCAGAGCAGCCCTACATACCGTCTGGACGAGTATTGGCGCAAGAGAGAAGAAGAAAGCGCCACTATGGAGTTTGAGAGCAAGACTCCGGTGAGCGCATGGGTGATATTCATTCTTACGGCAATTATACTTGCCGCTGTATCTGTGCTTTATCCAAAGACCACCGTAACTCTCGGAGGCAGGGAATTTACTTTTGTCTGTATCCCGATAGTTTCTGCCCTGTATGTTGTGGCAGGAATTATCACCCTCCGTAAATCATATCTGTACTACATCCTCGGCGTGCTGGCCTTTACCATTGTTTTTCTGGTAGTTGGAGTTCTTGGCTATGACTGGTATGTGAAGGAGATTTCTGCCCTGTTCCTTGGAATGGGTATAGTGAGCGGTGTTGCTATGGGCAGCAGCGCAAACAAGATAGCTGTGGAGTTCATAGGCGGGGCCAAGGATATTCTTTCTGCGGCTCTTATTGTGGGTCTTGCCGGCGGCATAATTGAAGTGCTCACCGCAGGAAAGGTTATGGACACAATACTTTACGCCCTGGCAAACACTATGAGCGGAACAAGCCAGGGAGGAACGGTTTCCATCATGTACGGCATACAGACCGTGCTCAACCTCTTCATACCCAGTGGCACGGCCAAGGCAGCCCTTACCATGCCCATCATGGCTCCGTTCTCGGATGTGATAGGGCTGAGCCGCCAGGCAACAGTCATGGCCTATCAGTTCGGCGATGGCTTTACCAACATGATAACTCCTACATCCGCCGTGCTGATGGGAGTGCTGGGTGTGGCCAGAATACCTTATGATGTGTGGTTCAAGTGGTTTTGGAAGATACTCCTGGTGTTCATGCTCATAGGCCTTCTGCTTCTGATGCCTACGGTTTATATGAACCTCAACGGTTTTTAGAAGCCGCTTCGGAAAGGATTTTCTGATATGCAATCAGGTCGGATCAGGACTTTTGGGCAGATTCTTCTATGTTTATGGGCGCAGGGCCTCTGAGCAAAGGAACCTTATGCGCTATGTGGTCTCTGTCTTTGACAAAGACCATTCCCAAGATGCCGAACGACACCTTCTGGCGGCTTTCGGAAACTTCCAGATAACCTATGCTGAAAATCCCGTAGCCCAAAACCTTAAGATATGGGCTTACGGCAGAGTTGTAGAAATTTTCATTGATTTCTTTGAACGATGCGGCTGCATCGCCCTGAGTGTTCAGTTCGGCTTCCTTTACAATCTCGTCTCCTATTGCTTCAACCAAGGCCTCTCTGTGGGCCCTCTTGCCGGGGCACGTCAGAAGCAGAACCGCTAAGGCAAGCACCAAAACGGAACCCAGTATCAGCTTTGTTTTTCTCAATTTCATATCAATTCCTGAATAGACGGTTCAAATATACGAATATGTTTTCTTATCTTTACGGACAATTTTTGAGAGCCGCTGTATTTTATGAAACGGACTTTATTATTGGTTTTCTTTATAGCGATTGTTTTGGTTCTGCCAAACGTTGGGGCCGCTGAAGGCTCCGGTTACGGTCTGGACTCTTTGGCAAAAAAAGATACCGTATGCAGTCTGTTAAGTTCTTTCCGTCAGCAATATTCGGTTGAAACCGCCAATCTTATAATGGCGGAACTGGAAAAAAGGGAAATAACGGAATATCCTCTGACTTTTTCCGCCACGGACAGTAAAGAAAAGGTTCAGATGACGGTCAACTACCATGTGGCCGATTACCTGTACCTTATCCATCAGTATGACCTGAGCATCGGCTGTGCTACGGAGGCTCTTGCCTTGAGCAAGACAGTAAAGGACAAGGATTTCCAGGCCGACATACTCAGCATTTTGGCAATAGGTAACACACGCCTGAGCAATTTTGAGGCTGCCGCCCACTTTGCCGAGCAGTGCTATCTGCTCGACAAGGAAAGCGGAGACCTTGACCGTATAAGCAGCAGCCTCAACACCCTTGCCGGGATCTATGTTTCTGCCAGGCGTTACGACATTGCCGAAAAATATGTGCTCAAGGGCATAGAAGTGTGCAAGAAGGCAAAATACAAACCCAGGCTGAGCATTCTTTTGGGCATGGCATCTGAGGTTTACCATGCAAAGGGCAACGATGAACTTTCTCTGGACTTTGCCCAAAAGGCATACGATCTGGACACGGAGCTGGGGCGTGAGCCACAGGCCATGATCCGGCTCTCGCAAAGGGCCTCGGCCCTGATTGGTCTTAGCCGGTTTGACGAAGCAGAAGCAGACCTTCTCCAGGTAATTCCTTACTTCCGCAAGGTCAACAACCTGCCTTCGCTGATTATATCCTGCAACAAGATGGGCCGTCTGCTTTATCTGGAAGGCCGTTTTTCGGAGGCGTCCCAGTTCTACCGCGAGGCGGCAGACATATCGGCCCAGATAAAAGATTCCCACAACGAAATGCAGGCCCGCAAGGGGCTTTTTGAGACCTTGATTTCTTCCGACAGCAAGGAGGCCCAGATTCAGTATGAACTTTACGACAGAATCAAGGATTCGCTCTACAACCTTGCCAGTGCCGAGAGTTTGAGCCACTATGAAGCAAGCCTGGAAAACGATGCTCTCAAGACGGAATACTTTAAGGCCAACCGGGCCAAGCATCTGATTATTCTGTTCGGACTCCTTCTGGCGGCTGTCCTGGCCGTAACAGTATGGCTGATCATGAGAAGGCGTATAATTGCCCAAAGGGCTGCTATGGAGTCTGCACTGCGGGCTCTCCGAATGGAATATGAGGACTCTCAACAGCAAGATCAGGCGCAGAGCCAGACCCCGGAAATCAACAAGGCAGACCAGGCCTTCCTGGACAAGTTGGTTTCTTATGTGGCTGACAACATAGACTCCGGCCGTCTGGGAGTGGAGGACATAGCCTCTCATATGTGCCTTTCCAGCAGCCAGCTCGGCCGCAAGGTGAAATCTCTGACCGGCCTTACAACCCAGAACTATGTTCTCAGGCTCCGTCTGGAAAGAGCAAAGATGCTGTTGCATGATGAACCTGAATCTTCGGTAGCCGACATAGCAAGCCGCTGCGGCTTTGAGGATGCGGCTTCTTTCTCCCGCGCCTTCAAACGTACATTCAATACCTCACCAAGTAAGACGAGAGGCTAAAATTCCTCCCGCGGAACCTCTTTTTGCAGGATTTTGCCAATGTTTTGCAGGATTCTGCAAATTTTTCTTGTATCTGTGCCCGTACCTTTGTATTGCTGAATTCGGATTAAAGTATAGTGTATAATAAACACGCTTCAAACTATGAAAACAATGGACGGCCGGAACTAACCGGCCGTCCTTTTTTGTATTTTTACCCTCCGAAAGGGTGGCTTTTACGCTTTGCCTTTGAAATGGTTGATAAAACAAGATTAGAGATTATTCGTATGAAAAAGTATTTGTTTCTTTTAATGGTTGCTTCAGCAGTTTGTCTTGCGGGGTGCACCGGCGGGAACTCGCAGTCTGATGCCAAGACTGCCCCTGACACTCTGGCAGTTGTGGAAGAGCCGGCTGATTCGGGATTCGGAGATCCTATTAAAGAAAATGTGGTCAAGAAAGTTCCGGCAAATATGATACGCAGCGGATTCGTGGTTGTTTCCGAAGCCGTTCCGGACGTTATTTTGGAAATCAGATATTATTCAACCTACAACTTCGTAGGCTCAAGGATAGATGGTTATGAAGAGCCTGTGGCCCTTATGACAAAAGAGGCGGCCAAAGCCCTCAAGGCGGTCAGCGATGACGTAAAGGCCCAGGGTTACCGCCTGAAAATCTATGATGCCTACCGTCCGGCAAGGGCTGTGGCACATTTCTGCCGCTGGGCCAAGGACGCTGACACTTCAATGAAGCGAGCCTTCTACCCGAATCTTGACAAGGCCAACCTGTTCAAGCAGGATTACATAGCCACTAAGTCTGGTCACAGCCGCGGCAGCACCGTAGATCTTACGCTGTTCGACATGAGAACCGGCAAGGAGGTGGATATGGGCGGAACATTCGATATGCTAGACCCGAGTGCCCATCCAGACTACAAGGGCGTTACGCCGCAGCAGTATGAAAACCGCCAGATTCTCCGCCAGGCCATGATGCGTCACGGTTTCAAGCCCTTGTATTCCGAATGGTGGCACTTTACGCTCCGTAATGAGCCATACCCGAACACATACTTTGACTTTCCGGTAAGGTTCAACGAGTAACTTCCTGCCTTTTAATTCATATTTATAGCCGTTAATCTGTTACCGTTATGCGGCAGGAGGAGGTGTGGGCTGAGTATTCAGGAGCATAGGCGCACTGAAGGGTTGCCAGTCCGGCCTCGTATTCACCTGCCCGGGAGGCTCTGTAGTTGACTTCCAGAACATAGGTTCCCTTGCCCAGAGAGTAGAAGAAGAAGTTGGTGGAAGCATCCTTGATTTCTTCGTAATAGCCGGTGCCTCCGCCAAAGCGGTAGCCTGAAAGCTGGGTCATAGGCTCAAAGCATGCGGCTCTTTGCTCCTTGAGCTGGACAAAGTCCATCCGGCGGTCTGTCTTGATTACCATTCTGGCTGTTACAATGTCGCCGACCTTGATGGTTGCACCGTTTTTCAGCGGCTCCAGGGTGTAGGCCAGCGCCCCGTTTTCCTTGTTGCCGGTTTCGGATACATTGTTTACCCTCTTTACAAAGAGTTCCTTGGTTATGCTCATCTCCTTGTTCTGATTATCCTTTACGTTGGCCAGTTTCTCAAAGAATGTAGCGTAGGCGGCACCCCATGCAATGCCCTGGTCTTTCTTCTCAACGGTAATTGTCCTGGCATCGGTGGTGCTGTCGTCGGTATAGGTCCTCTTGATGTAGTTCAGGCCAGGAACCGGAGCATTGCCTTCATCATCGGGCCTGTTGGTAGAAACTGTTCTTGAGGCAAAATTCAGCTCAGCGATTCCTTCACTTGCAAGCCAGTTGTCTCCTCTTGCCAAAAGGGCGAACACTGCATCTGCGGTTAGGGCTGATGTGCCCCACATCTGGGTCTGTTTCTGCTTGAGCAGCCAGATCTTCATCTCCTCCACTGTTTCCATATCGCCGGCAACCTGATCAAAGGCCTCAATTGCTGCAACCTGGGCGTTGAGGTTGAGACTTCCCCAGCGATAGGGGTTTTCGTTGAAGGCAAAGTACATCCCCATTTCATCCGAGCTGGTGAGGTGCTCCCTGATGGACTGCATGTACTCGTCGGCAAGCTTCTGCTTTCCGTGGGCCTTCAGGATTACGGCTGCCATGGATTTCTCCTGCATGTCCTGGCTCTTTGGAACCTCGGCCACCTTGTTCAGGAAGAAGTTGTACATGGTCTTCCTGTTCTTGGGAACAAGGTCCGCCGGGTTCTTTCCATTAGCCTGGGCTTCAAGGGTTACCAGGTACAGATACTTGAGTATGAAGTAAGAGACTCCCTTGGTCTTGACCTTCTCCTTCATTATCCAGTCGTATTCCTTCTGAGCCTCGTTATGCATGAAGGCAAGTCCCTTGCCGTGCATCTTCTTTCTGGTTCCGTCCGGCTCTTCGCCTGTCAGTATCCTGAGCCTGATGTCCTGCGTGAGAACATACTCGGTTATCCACGGGCTGCTTTCCATTCCCTTGAACCAAGTCCATCCGCCGTCGGCCATCTGGAGGTCGCTGAGCTTCTTTATGGCCTTATCGCTGATGTTCTTTATATTCATCACGTCAAAGAGCGTGGATATCATCATCTTCTGGTCCTCCTCGCTGCGGGCTTCCAGAACCCAGGGGCTTTCGCTGAGGAGAATGTTCTTGAGTTCCTGGTTCTTCTGAAGGTTGCTCAGCAGGGTTTCCTTGTTCTGGCCGCTCTTCTTCCAAGCCTCAAACACGCCCTTGATCCGGGGCTGGGAATTGGCTATCTTGCTTGCAAGTGCATTTGCGTAAAGGGCGTTGGTCCAGCATATTGCGCAGTCGTCATCTGGCTCGGCCAATGACGGCAGGGCCTGCACGGCATACCATGCAGGGTTGCCGGTAAACTCAACGGTAAGGGTTTTCTTTGTGGCCGATGCAGAATGGTGGTTGAACAGGCTTTCAAGTGAGAATTCCTTCTTTTGACCTCCTCTGACAGGGAGGGCTACGCTTTCAACCAGGCGTACCCTGTTGCTGAGGACAGCCAGGGAGTGCTGCTCGCCGTCTGAGAATCCTCCTCCCTCGGCAATTATCCTTACTCCAATCACGTCGTAACTGTCCTCTACAGGGAAGCTGAAACTTACCTTGGAGGTTTTGCCGGCAGCAGCCTGAACCTTCTTGCTGTCTTTGTGGAATACCTTCTCGGTTGCAAGGTCAAAGAGTTCGAACCTGACATCTGCCTCAATATCCTTTTCCGACAGGTTTGTAAGGGCAGAAGAGATGGTGGTGATGTCTCCCGAGCGCAGGAAACGCGGCATGTTGGGAGCTATCATGAAGTCTTTCCGGGCTTCTATTTCATCGTAAAGATATCCGCTCATCAGGTCCTTGGTATGGGCCATTGACATAAATCTCCAGCGAGTGAGACTTTCCGGAAGGGTGAAGCTGATGGCTACGTTTCCGTCCTTGTCGGTTACCAGCTGAGGCAGGAAGAACGCGGTCTCGTTGAAGTTCTGCCTGATTTGAGGACTTTGATCTTCAGTTTCTTGCCATGAAGATTCCGCCTCTTCAGATTTAGCTGCATAGGCTTTCACGGTCACATTATTATCCTCAACGGCATCTTCCTCAACCATAGCCCGCTGTTTTTCAATGGCAGCCGACTCGTATAAGACAGCCCCTGCCCTTGCGCCCAGGGCTTTCGAGTAGGCGAAACGGTAGCGGTTCCGGCTGTACAGTATGACCGGAAGTTCAATAAAGTTATCGAGTTCCAGATTAGGGGTATATGTCATATAGGCAGGGGAGTAGTTCATTATGAAGGAACTGGAACTTCTGCTGTTCCAAGAAGCGTATGTGATATGGCGTGGGAAGCTGCGGTAGATGGAGCCAAGGTAGTGGCTTCTGATTTTGTCAAGGGAAGCATCGTACATCAATGCAAGAACTTCAGCGTCAGCAGGCTTGCCGTCAGGTCCTACCACGTTCAGGGTCCACTGCTCAGCCTGTCCCGGAATGAGTGTGTTGCGGAATACGCTCCAATTAAGTCTCAGTTTGCTGTCGGGCAGAGGCTTTGTAACGGTATAATACTTATTGAAAAACTTGTCGTTGCGCACCATCCTGAAATAGATGCTTGCACCGTCGCCGTACTGAGGAATGTAGGTAAAATCCTGTTCCAAAAGCTCATCGCTGAGCCTGAAGACCTTGCTTTCTATGTTCTTTCCGTCTGAATATATGTCCATGAAGATGACTGCATCGCTGTGGGAGGTTCCGAACCATATCTTGCCATCGGCAAAATAGGTCCACAGGTCGGAGCCTTCAACAGGTTTACCGTCATTTACCGAAAATACCATAAAAGGAGTTTTACCTTCCGAAACTTCTCCTCTGTCATCCTTTACAGAGTACTCTATGATATATTTTCCTGAAGGAAGGCTCTTCCAATCTTCCATCTTGACATTCTCGTTGGACCTGACTTTGCCGTCTTTCACCTTTATGTCTTTGCTGCCGTCCTTTGATGTCCATACTGCGTAATTTACTTCCTTTGACAGATTTGTGCCGTCCAGGTTGGTGACGTGCATGTTCAGCAGTATGTCCTTGTCTTTATTTATTTCGCCGGATATGCTGCAGCGCACCACAAGGCTCTTATTTCCGGCATAGACACTGGTATATGCGCTCTGGGTTTCGCCGGCCGCATTGGTAATATCTACCTTTATCTGGTAAGAGCAGTAATTGCTGGAGTAACGGTCATCTTCCTCGTCCTCATCCAAAGGAACCAGCGTAACCGGAATGCTGACATAACCGTTGCCGTCTGTCTTGGCCTGGCCGGTCTCCAGGACGGTTTCACCTGACATCCTCCACCAGCTCCATCTGCGCCGGATAACGGTGTAGCTGACATCGGCCTCGTCCAGTGGAACTCCGGAGAAGGTCTTGGCATTGGCTTTGACCTCTATCTTGTCGCCGAACTTGTAGCTGCCCTCAACCCGCTCTGCCGTTACTTCAAAGGTAGGTCTCTTGTATTCTTCTACGCTTATGGTGTGGGATTGTTTGCCCTTGACCACTACGGTGTAAGTGCCCATGAGCCCGGAGGTTGGAATCTGGAGAGATGTTTCAAATGATCCGTAACCGTTGGTTCTGACGGTTTTTGTGTCAACCGTCTCGCGGTTGTGGTTTTCCAGGGTAACGGTGAATTCCTTGCCTTCCAGGACCTTGCCCTGGTCGTCCTTCTGCACGTAGCTGATTCCCTTTACATAAACCGTCTGACCCGGGCGGTAAATTGCCCTGTCCGTTATTATCTGCAGCGATTCGGTTTCGGGGTTTTCCTGGTTTTGGCTGCCTCTGCTGATATAAGCCGAAGTTTCCGGCATAAACCTGTCATCTGCCAGCTCTGCCTTCAGGGAGACATTGTAGCTGAAGCCCCTAAAGTCTTCTTCTATCTGGCTGAATACAAGCTTGCCGTCTTTTCCGCTGGTCTTTTCCAGGACCTTATCGTTGCCTCTGTTGCCGGAATGTTTTGTCATCAGCACCCGGGCTCCTTCTACAGGCTGGCCGCTTATACGGTCTAAGACAATAACTTCCAGGTCCCTGTCTTTCCAGCAACCGGTTACCAGCTTTAACCTTCCTACCCTCATTATATTCCAGTTGAAAACTTGGTGTCCTGCGGCCACGGCCTCGCATGTATAGATGCCAGGTTCGGAAGGAATCTGTATCTGTACGGTCTTGCCGGCAGTCTTGTAGTCAGAAGGTCTTTCCAGGACGTAGGTGACGGGATTTACCGCAGTACATTTCTTTAAGTCTTCCTCCTTGAGAGTGAAAATCCGGTTTTCTTTGATTGTCTTGTGAAGGCTTTCCGGAATCTTGTAAAATATAATCTGTACGCTGTCGATATTATTGTATTTGATGTATAGATCTCTGGTTTCTCCCGGATAGGCAAACGTTGGAATCAAGAAACTTACGCTTGGTTTAAGGATGTTTTCCTTTATTTCTTCCAGATACTTGCATCTCTCATATTTCGGGAAGCCCTTTATTCCCTGTTCGCAGTATTCCATTGCCTTGGCCGGATTGTCGGAGTACAGGTTCCGGGCCAGTTCAATCAGTATTTCCACACTGGTCTGGCTTGTACTTACCTTACTGTTGCTCAGGAGGTCTTCCAGTGCCTGGACCTTCCTGTCTTTATCGTCTTCTCCGCTGACTCTCCGATCCAGCATATCCAGCGACGAGAGTATGAAGGCATCGGTGTTGCCGGCCTTGGAGTAGGAAAGTATGGTCTGGTTTTCTATATCATCGATAAGGTTTCCGACAGCCTTCTTGTCTTTGGCAGACTCCTTTGCCATCATCAGCGATGAGATAGCCCGCTTTGAGATAATATGCAGCATATCATGGTTGTACAGGCTCCCATGCTTTCCTTGCTCAACAAAGGGCATGAATTTGGAGTTGTCGGCTTTCCTGAGAGCCTCCATATCTGACAGGGAGGCCTTGACATTGTCCATGACAGTCTGTACGAATTTCATGCTTCCCCACTGCTGAATGTCGGGAGTGTCTTCGCCGCCGTCTATGTTGGTGCGTTTGTCCAGTTCCCACGAATTCTGGGCCAGATAGTTTGAATAGATGGAGGCTATGCAGCTGTGCAGTACCATACTGGTTACAGGATCCTTTTCATCCTTGGCCCAAGTTTCCAGTTCCCTGATATTGGAGTACAATGTATCGGGAGTAATCTGGGTCTTGTATTCCACTCTGCAGAACCAAGCCTTCAGAAGCTGGCCCTTGTTTTTTTCGCTGCGGGCTTTTGCCAATATCTTGTCGCAGAGCTGAATAACCGTTTTAGGAAGGTCTTTGCCTTCGGCGGTCTCCACCTGTTTCCAAAGCTGGTCGTAGGATAAATCTTGCCCTGATGCAGAGCTGAATCCGAATAATGCCATTATAGTGATGATTAAGGTTGAATAAAGAATTTTCATAACTTGAGTTTTAAGTGGGTAAGCATCAACAAATTTAAAAAAAAGCCATCCTTCTACACTCAAGAAATGTGCAGAACTCTCCGATTTTTACTCAGCGATGCCTTTATTGATGAAAAAATGAGGATTGGGCGCTAGTCTTTTCTGTTGGGATTTTTTGGAAACCAACCCTTCTCCACCCTTTTTCTCTGATGGAAAACTTCCAGTATGCCCCAGAAGCTGGAAAAAGACGCAACGCCCAGAACGGCGCTCCAGAACAGGCTGCCGACAAGGCAGGCCAATACTCCAAATACGAGGCCGGCCACCAGGAAGGCCCACCATATCCTTACGCCGAAATAGTATTCTCCCTTGATTACAAGCGGATGGTAACATCCTATGATTAAAAAAGCCAAAGCTCCTATGAGTATTCCGTTCCAGTTCATAAAACTAACATAGCAGTTGCAAATGCGGGTACAAATATAGTCAGAAAATCCAAGTATTTTAATACTTTTGCAGTCTTTGAAACTAGAGTGTTCTTATGTTCACCTATATATTGGCAAAACAAACCAGAACTGTCTGTGTGGCAGCAGTTTTTCTGTCTTTGGGCCTGAGGGCTGCCGGGCAGGACAACTCTCATCTTGACCATACGGGTATGTCTCAGAAAGATACCGTTGCCGAGTATTCTATAGACGGCCTGTGGGTAGTGGATTCTCCAAAGGAGAGCCGCGTACTAAGGGCCCAGCCGGTTTCTTCTTCCATACTTCAGCGGAAGGCTTTGGAAGACGGCCGTGTGCTGTCTGTCAAGAACCTGACGGGCCTGGTGCCAAATCTTTTCATTCCGGACTACGGTACAAAATATACTTCCTCCATTTATCTGAGGGGAATGGGGTCCAGAATCAATTCCCCTGCCGTGGGCATTTATGTAGATGGAATCCCTTACTTTGACAAGTCCGGCTTTGACTTTGACTTTTCGGACATAGAACGGGTAGAAGAGCTCAGGGGCCCTCAGGGTACGCTCTACGGAAGAAACACAATGGGCGGACTGATAAATGTCAGGACCAAAAGCCCGTTCGACTATAGCGGAACTGACCTGATGCTCAGTGCGGCCACAAAGAACAACTACAGGGGCAGCATTACCCATTACCACAGGATAAGCAACCGTTTTGCGTTTTCTGCCGCCGGATTCTACGACCATAGCGGTGGCTTTTACACTAACCTCTACAGCGGAAAGAAGATAGACAGAGGCTCCAGTGCCGGAGGGCGTATGCACGGCATCCTGAAGAGCGGCCGGAACCTGTCCTTTGACCTGAATGTCAGTTACGAGTACAACGATGCCGGAGGCTATCCTTACGGAGCATACGACAAGACTTCTGGCACATTCTCCGAGCCCAACTACAACTACCAAAGTAGCTACCGCCGCAACCTTTTCAACGCCGGCCTGATTACAACCTACACTCCTGAAAACTTGGGGCTTACCATACATTCCGCTACAGCATGGCAATATCTGAACGACAAGATGCGGATGGATACAGACTACACCCCTCTGGACCGCTTTACCATGAACCAGCAACAGAGGCAGAACACGCTCAGCCAGGAGGTTATAGTCAAGGGCAAATGGAACGAGTTCTGGGGAGGAATGGACTTCTCCACCGGAGTGTCCGGATTTTACCAGTGGAACCGCAACCTCACTCCAATGACCTTTGGTTCCGATTTCATAAGCTCCCTGCAGGCGGTTATGGATGCCGCAATGGCACATTCTCCCGTAAAAGTCACTCTCACAGACGAATCTATGGAGGTTCCGGGGCTTTTCCATCTTCCTTCCAGCGGGGCCGCGCTTTTCCACCAGAGCATATTCAACGATATCTTTGGAGCAAAGGGCCTGTCTGCAACCCTTGCAGTCAGGTTTGACTACGAAAAAGCCAAGATAGACTATGCCACTTCGTCTGCAATGAACTATTCAATGACCCTTCCGGGCGGAAAGACATCCACAGGCTCGTACAATGTAGAATATCTTGGCCGCCAGTATCAGGAATTTATGCCGGTTCTTCCGAGAGTGGCGCTCAAATATGATTTCGACCCTCGTAACAACCTGTACATAGTAGCGGCCAAGGGCTACCGCGCAGGCGGATTCAACATCCAGATGCTTTCAGATTACATGCAGTCCGACATCCAGAAAAACGCAGGTACCCTTGACAACGACCCGACCATCAACGAGGCCCTGCGTTACAAGCCGGAATATTCATGGAACTATGAATTAGGAGGGCATTTCACCGGCAAGAACTCCCGTTTCTCCTCCGATTTCAGCCTTTTTTACATGGAGGTCAGAAACCAGCAGGTTTCCAGATTTGCAGAAAGCGGCATGGGGCGTTATACCTCCAATGCCGGGCGGAGCCGCATCTATGGAGGCGAAATGTCTCTGTTCTGGACTCCTCTCTACGGCCTGAACCTGATTGGAAGTTACGGCTACACAAACGCCAGGTTTACCCGCAATCTGACGCAGGTTGCAGTTACAAAAGACGGAAGCCGCACATTTGAAGACAGAGACTACAAAGACAAATATGTACCGTTTGCCCCTCTCCACACCCTTAGGCTGAACGCTTCTTACGCCATGGATCTGGGGCAGGGCAGCACCCTGACCTTCAGTGCAGACTATACCGGACTGGGCAAGGTTTACTTTACCGAGGCAAACGATGTATGCCAGAAGTTCTATTCTCTGGTAAACGGCAGAGTAACATTCTCTTACGGAAAGAATGAAATATCGCTTTGGTGCAACAATATTTTCAACAGAAACTATGCGCTGTTCTATTTTGACAGCGGAACTTCAGGATTCATGCAGAAAGGCCGCGGTACATGGGGCGGCATAGACCTCAGAATCAGATTCTAGAGATCGTAGTGATATTTTAAGTCCAGACTGTCCTTAGCAGTGGAGGCAAGCGAAACTATCATTTTCATTATGTTGTCTTATCATATCTCAATCAGAAAATTTCACTGATACATCTGCGCCCTTGGTAATTTACCTTCTGCATCTTCTGCAGATATTCCATAAGCATGTCGGCGGTCTGGCGGTTGATGTCCTCGCCCTGGTCCGAGCGTGGAGCATCGCAGATGACAGCCGTGTAGGAATTGGTTATTACCTTGAATTTCTTCTTCAGGTTCAGAGGTTTGCCTTCCATGTCAAACAGCTTGAGGTCCTTTATGTCTGAACGGTTGCTGTCTGTGTATGTGGCCTGGCAGGTGATGCCCGACATGAACGGCAGGCCGTAGGTGTCGTTATGGAAGCAGGAGATTATCATATCCCTTAGTTCCTGCCCCGTGATATTCATGACCACCGCCGTGTTTCCGAACGGGTCCAGCCTGAGGACATCGTTTACGGTAAAGTCTCCGGCAGGGTGGCTGTCGTATCTTACTCCTCCGGCGTTGCTTATGGCTACATCGGTCTGTCCCATAACCCTCAGGGCATCGCACATCATGATTCCAAGTTCCTCGTAGCTGGAAAAAGGAGCCTCGGCCTGAGCCAGAACTTTCTGGAACTCGGGGTTGTTGCTGAAGAAATCTACAAGGGCCTTTACCGCAGTGTTTTTCCTGGGGTAGCCAGCCACTTCTATATTGTTGGCACTCTTGCCCGTAACTTTTCCGTTCTCCACGGTCAGGATTGTGTGGGTCACCCTCTTGAGTTTGTTCACGTTCTGGGTAATCAGTACTCCGTTGTGCAGTTCTCCGCCGTCTATCTGGGTATGCGAATGGCCGCCGATTATCAGGTCAAACTGCGGAAACTTGCTTGCCATCAGAGTGTCGGCGTCATAGCCTATGTGAGACAGCAGGATGAACACGTCGCACTCATCGCGGAGCCAGATATATCTTCTTATGGTCTGCTCCACCGGTGCAAAACTTATGTCTTCCACGTTTTTAGGATGCGTGGAGGGCTTGCCTTTGCTGTCGGTTTCCACAACTCCCAGTATGCAGATCTTTACGCCCTTGATATCAAAGAACTTGTAGGGAACGGTCTGTATTCCTGTCTGCGGGTCCGGAAAGATATTGGCGCAGATGTAGGGGAAAGAAGACTCGTTGATGTTTCTTGCAAGACCCTCCTGCCCGGAGTCAAACTCATGGTTTCCGAACGTAGTGCAGTCAAACCCGATCTGGTTCATCAGAGCCACCATTGGATAAGACGGGTCCGAATAAATGTCGTTGAGCGGATTTCCCGTGCGGTTGTCTCCTGCGGAAATCACCAAAGTGTTCTTGTCTATCCTGCGCATGCTGTCAACAATGGCGCCCAGCTGAGGAAAATTCTCAATGGTGGCATGCATGTCGTTTCCGGAAATTATGTGGATATCCGTCTTGTAAGATGTCTTGATCTTGTGGTCCTGAGCCGTGGCCACCTTGCCCGTCAAAAAAGCAGACAAGACAACCAGAACTGCGCATACAGTCTTTTTCATCTTCATAGTCCTTAAGCGTTTAGATCTTAAATACAGAAAGTTATTGCCTGACCTTCACGCAGCGGGGCATCGTCTCCTATCAGATGGCCTTTACTGTCGTAAATCTTTATACTGTCGAGCTTTGACACATCTCCCTTGGTCATGAGGATGTATCTGAGAACGGCATGTTTTGCTGTTGCGCCCTTGAATATGCGCACTTCTTCTTTGTTTACTGTTACTGTCATGGCTCAGCGATTTTTTTACTGTGGGTTCTGGTTATTCTGCATGTTCTTCATCTGCTCCTGCATTTTCTGGAACTCCTGGAACTGCTTCCACTGCTCAAACTGAGCCTGCTGATCGGGAGTCATCTGCGGAGGCTGTTGTTGCTGAGGCTGCTGCGGAGCCTGCTGTTGCTGCTGAGGCTGCTGCGGAGGTTTTATTTCAAACTGCGGCTGTAAGTCGGGCTGGGCAGGAGCTGCTGCCTTGCGTTCGGCTTTCTTTTTCTTTGCCCTCTTGACGAGCCAGAATATGAGCAGTCCGGCTATGACAAGCAGCGATATTCCCAATACCGGACGGTAGAATATCCAGGCAATGGCAATCACTATCAAAGACCATACAAGGCCTATTATGCCACATACCACTCCAAGGCCGCTTTCCACAATCTGACCCAGGAAAGGCAGAACCTTGAGCAGTGTGGGAACTATGCTTACAATGCTTCTCAGACCGGCAATTATGATTATGATTCCCAGGATTCTGAGCAGCCATGCAATCATTTTGTTTGTGGCGTGCTCGCTGGAAAACATCTCTTCTGCGCTCTGCTCCCCCATGTAAAGCGTTTCAAACAGTTTTCCGTTACGGGCCTTCCAGGAAGTGAAGGTGTCTCCCATTACCTTTGCAAGTATGGAGGCCTTGGCCGGAGTGTCTTTGGTGAATGTCACCCTCACATCTCCTACTTCAGGCATGTTCCGGTTGCGGCCTATGTAAACTACGTTGCCATACACATGCACGAATGTGTAGTTTTTAGCCGGAGCTACTGTGCTGACTTTTGCTGTGTCTGCATCAAGGTTGCGCCCTCTTGCAGATTTAGATACGCTGAGGCAGGCATTCTCAAATTTCTGCATCAGTTCATCGCTGAGGCTGACTGCTAAAGGCTGGCTGTTGTGGAACTGACCTATCTGGCTGGAATTCAGATGATAAGCTCCAAAATCAACATTGGTGGCACTGTAGGTCTTCTGTTCCAGTTCGCAGTAGGTGAAGTTTGTGCCCTGATAATCCGGGTCATGAAATTCTCCGGAGTTTACGGGGTAGGATGTCCAGGCCTTCTCATAAGTGTAGGTTGTGACAGTTTCCTGGGCACCGCCTATCTTGTCTTTCTTTTCTGTATGTGATTTTTCCGTCCACTGGTAGTATTCAACCTGACGTTCAAGCTTTATGGCAACCGCCCCTACATTGAAGGTTTCGTCAGAAAGCGAGTCGGTTGTAGTTGCCAGTGCAATTGCATGAACGAGTTTTCCTTCAAAATCCGGACTCTTGACTCCGGGGTTGTCCATTTCTACATAGTTTTTCTCAGCATCCTTGAGCATGTTGGTAGTCTTTACCGTCCGCCCTTCATTCCACCAAAGCAGAATGGTTCCTCCTATGAACATAAGGATTCCGAAAAATACTCCGCCTAGGGAGTTCTTCAGTCTTGTACCGTACCCTGTACGGGTAACTTCTGTGTAAGCCATCTAGTTTAAAGTTTATTGGTTAATTGATCCGTTAATTTTCAATTCTACAAATTTAGTTTTTTTATACGGAATCCCAAACTTAGGTAATATTTACTGCATCCGGCTTTGTTATTCTTCCGTTTTTGTTGTAAATTTGGAGCTCCCAATTGAATGGGTTTTCAATACAGAATATTAGACATTATAAGATATGCAGGAAATTAAAGGCAGAATTTCTCAGATAGTGGGTCCTGTGGTGGATGTGGCCTTTACGGCAGCCGAGAGCGCATCTCTTCCTTCTATCCACGATGCCCTTCAGGTAGCCCGTCCGGACGGAAGGACGCTTGTGCTGGAGGTACAGCAGCATATTGGAGAGGATACCGTAAGGTGCGTAGCAATGGATTCTACGGACGGTCTTCGCAGGGGGCTGGATGCCGTCTGTACAGGCGGTCCTATTGCCATGCCCATCGGAAACCAGATCAAGGGAAGGCTCATGAATGTTGTAGGCCAGACCATAGACGGAATGGCGGAGCCGGGCAGAGACAGAACCTATCCGATTCACCGCCAGCCGCCAAAGTTTGAAGACCTTACCACAGTACAGGAAGTGCTCCCTACGGGCATCAAGGTCATCGATCTGATGGAGCCCTACAGCAAGGGAGGAAAGATTGGACTGTTTGGAGGTGCCGGTGTAGGAAAGACGGTGCTCATCATGGAACTGATAAACAACATTGCCAAAAAGCATAACGGATTCTCAGTTTTTGCCGGAGTGGGCGAACGTACCCGCGAAGGCAACGATCTGCTCAGGGAAATGATAGAGAGCGGAGTAATACGCTACGGCGATGAATTCAAGAAGGGAATGGAGGAAGGCCGTTGGGATCTTTCCAAAGTTGATGCCAAGGAGTTGGAAAAGAGCCAGGCAACGCTCGTGTTCGGGCAGATGAACGAGCCTCCGGGAGCCAGAAGTTCGGTGGCTCTTTCCGGTCTTACCATAGCCGAGAGTTTCCGCGATGCCGGAAAGGAAACCGGTCAGAAGAACGACATACTCCTCTTTGTAGATAATATCTTCCGTTTTACTCAGGCCGGCAGCGAGGTTTCCGCCCTCTTGGGCAGAATGCCTTCGGCCGTAGGATATCAGCCTACGCTGGCCTCCGAAATGGGTGTCATGCAGGAAAGGATTACCTCTACCAAATATGGTTCAATTACCTCTGTACAGGCGGTTTATGTTCCGGCCGACGACTTCACCGATCCGGCTCCGGCAACTACATTCTCGCATCTGGACGCCACTACCGAGCTGAGCCGAAAGATTGCCTCCCTTGGTATTTATCCGGCTGTAGATCCTCTTACTTCAACTTCGCGTATCCTGGATCCGCACATTGTGGGTCAGGAGCATTACGATGTGGCTCAGCGGGTAAAGCAGATATTGCAGAGGAACAAGGAACTGCAGGACATCATATCAATCCTCGGAATGGAGGAACTCAGCGAAGAAGACAAGCTGGTGGTAAACCGTGCCCGCAGAATCCAGAGGTTCATGAGCCAGCCGTTTACGGTGGCCGAACAGTTTACCGGTGTTCCTGGGGTGATGGTGGATCTGAAGGATACCATAAAAGGATTCAGGATGATTCTGGACGGAGACTGCGACTATCTTCCCGAGCAGGCATTCATGAATGTGGGCACCATAGAGGAGGCCATAGAAAAAGGAAAAAAGATTCTGGCTGCGGCAAACGCTTGACGTTATGGAATATTTGCAACTCTCCATCATATCACCTCAGGAATCACTGTTCAGCGGAAAGGTTTCAGAGGTTACGGTTCCCGGAACGCTTGGTCTGTTCACCATACTTCCGGATCATGCCCCCATAATATCGTCGCTTGAAAAAGGCAAGGTGTCTTTCAAAACCCAAGAAGGAGAAAGCATGGAAGTTGAAATAGACGGCGGCTTTGTTGAGATGAGCAATCAAAATGTAACGGTCTGTATATGCTGAAGTTGAGTGTTAAACGGTATGCCCTTGCGCTGTTTGTATGCTGTGCGGTTCTGCTTGCGCTGATGCTGGGAGCGGCATATCTGTGGTTTCCGGCAGCGTTCAGCTGGAAGACCGGCCTTATGGCAGCGGTGTTCTTTGCAGTGGGAGTGGCAGCGGTGGCCTGGCTGAAAAGAGTTTCTGCAAAGGGCCAACGGGCAGTCTTGGGCGGATTTATGGCTATGAAAGGGGCAAGAATGCTGATACTTTTTGCATTTCTGCTGGTTATGCTCATACTCTACAGAGATTCCGTCAAATGGATGGCCGCCGAATTTGCAGTGTTTTACATAGCCATACTGGTGTTCGATACGGTTTATCTTAAAAAACACAGTTTCTGATGCGCAGGGCTTTTATCATATTGGCTTTGATTCTTACGGGTTGTATTTTCATCCCTACGGCCGCTTCTGCATCTTCGGCAGAAGAGGGAAAGCAGATAGATGTCCAGCACATAATCTTTGAACACATGCTGGATTCCTACTCCTGGCACATCACCCGGGTGGGAGAAAAAGACATAATAATTCACTTGCCGGTAATACTTTACAGCAAGACCAGCGGCTGGCATATATTTTCATCCAAGAGGCTGGAAGAAAACGGCGGAAGCTACCAGGGCTTTTATCCGGCTCCGGCCGACGGGCCTCATGCCTACAAGCTGATGGAAAAGATGAGCGACGGCTCCATGGTGCGTCCTATAGACCTGTCGCTGACCAAGATGAGCCTTGCCCTGCTGATAAACGGGGCCATACTGCTGCTTCTTTTCCTTCCGGCAGCAAGGTGGTACAAGAAGCACAGAGGAGATAAAGAAGCGGTTCCTTCAAAATATGTGAGCTTTGTGGAAATGCTGGTCACTATGGTGGAAGACGGCATTATAAAGCCTTGTGTGGGAGAGAATTACAGGAAGTTTTCGCCCTATCTGCTTACGGCGTTCTTCTTTATCTTTACCTGCAACCTGATGAGCCTGCTTCCGGTATTCCCGGGCGGAGTGGGGGTTACGGCAAACCTGAGCATAACCCTGTTTCTGGCCCTTTGTACATTCATTGCGGTAAATGTTTTCGGTTCCAGGGAGTATTGGAAAGAAATCATCTGGCCGGATGTTCCTACATGGCTCAAGGCTCCGATTCCGATTATGCCGTTCATAGAGTTCATAGGCATATTTACCAAGCCTATAGCCCTGATGATAAGGCTCTTTGCCAACATGCTCGGAGGCCACATGGCAATGTTGGTGCTTACAGTGCTGATATTCATAGGTTTCAGCGTAAGTACAACCATCGGAAGTTCAATGACCGTACTGAGTGTGCTGTTCAACATATTCATGTATGCGCTGGAGCTTCTGGTAGCATATATCCAGGCCTATGTGTTTACCCTTCTGAGCGCAGTCTTCATAGGCTCGGCTCAGATAAGCCACCACGGAAAAGCAGAAAAAAAATGACAGAAAACAGATAATTATAAACATTTAAAAAAGAGATAAGTTATGTTAACAGTTCTTTCAGTAATTCTGGAGTACACAATGGCTATAGCAGTCAGCAAGGCTGCAGCCGCAATCGGAGCAGGAATCGTTGTGATAGGAGCAGGTCTGGGCATCGGCAAGATTGGTTCCAACGCAATGGATGCAATTGCACGTCAGCCTCAGGCCGCCGGCGATATCCGCAGCGGTATGATTCTTTCCGCCGCTCTTATAGAGGGTGTTGCCCTTATAGCCGTAATCGTTTGTATGCTTTCATACTTTGTACAGCAGGGCTAAGATTTTTTCTCAGCGATATTAACAGATTAAGAATAAGTTATGTCATTACTTGTTCCCGACAGCGGATTATTGTTCTGGATGCTCATAAGCTTTGGCGTGGTGTTTTTCCTTCTTGCCAAGTTTGCGTTTCCTGTAATATCCAAGTCTGTTGAGGAGAGAAAGACTTATGTAGAAACTTCGCTCAGCGATGCCCGTCAGGCAAAGGAGACCATTGCAAGGGTTGAAGAAGACACCAAGGCTATCATCGCCGAGGCAAACAGAGAGCAGGGCAGGGTTCTAAATGAAGCGTCCAGGCAGAGAGATAAGATAATTTCCGCTGCCAGGCAGGAAGCTTCGGCAGAGGCTGCCAAGACTCTGGACGAGGCCAAGGCCCAGATTCAGAAAGAGAAAGACGAGGCCATGCTTTCCATAAGGAGGGAAATGGCCGCACTTTCCTGCGACATAGCGGAGAAGGTGCTCAAAGAAAAACTTTCTGACCAGGAAAGCCAGATGGCCCTGATAGACCGTATGCTGGATGAAGTTGTAAAGGAAGGAAGCCTGGTAAAAGACAGGATGTCCTGACAGTCAGGAGGAATAGATTATGGATGTAGGAGTATTGGCAGTAAGATATGCAAAGGCGCTTTTAGGCTATGCCCGGCAGATGGGCGTGGCGGAAGAAATCTACGGCCTTTGCACCAGTCTTACAGACATTTACGCCGGAACTCCGTCTCTTGCCCGCACCTTGCGCGATCCTCTTCTCTCCCGTCAGACCAAGTTAGATATGCTGAGTTCGGCCAACCCGGCTCAAGGCGCGGCAAAAGATGTTCTGGACAGATATTTTTCTTTGCTGATAGACAAAAAAAGAGAATCGTATCTGACTTCGTCACTGCGCAGCTACATGGACCTTTACAGGAAGGAAGAGGGCATTGCTGTGGTAAAAATCATAACCGCAGTTCCTTTGGAAAAAGAAATGGAGGACAAGATACTATCCAAGGTCACAGCGGCCTTGGACATGAAGATTGAACTCCTGAAGAAAGTGGATCCTGCAATCGGTGGAGGATTCATCTTTGATATTAACGACTACAGATTGGATGCCAGCGTTGCGGCCCGCCTTAACCGGATACGCCGTCAGCTGCTGGACAAGAACAGAAGAATAGTATAATATGGCATTGAACATTAAAGCAAGCGAAGTTTCCGATATTTTGCGCCGGCAGCTGGAAGGCCTGCAAGACAAGATACAGTTGGATGAAGTAGGAACCGTACTCCAGGTCAGCGACGGTGTGGTACGTATCTACGGGCTGCGTAACGCCGAAGCCAGTGAGCTTCTGGAATTTGAGAACGGAGAGATGGCCGTTGTGATGAACCTTGAGGAAGACAATGTAGGAGCAGTGCTGCTCGGGCCTACGGACAGCATTAAAGAGGGCTTTTCCGTGCGCAGAACCAGGCGGATTGCATCCATAAGGGTTGGCGAAAGCATGCTTGGCAGGGTAATCAACCCTCTGGGCCAGCCTTTGGACGGCAAGGGGCCGATAGGGGGTGAACTCTTTGAAATGCCTCTGGAGAGAAAGGCTCCGGGAGTGGTGTTCCGTCAGCCTGTGAACCAGCCGCTCCAGACCGGAATCAAGGCCATAGACTCCATGATTCCAATCGGAAGAGGCCAGAGAGAACTCATCATCGGCGACCGTCAGACCGGAAAGACCGCCATTGCCATAGATACCATAATCAACCAGAAGAACGCAATGCGCAAGGGGAAGCCGGTATATTGCATCTATGTTGCAGTGGGCCAGAAGGGTTCCACCGTAGCCTCCCTGGTAGAAACCCTGCGTTCGGCAGGAGCCATGGACTATACTGTAGTGGTATGTGCCACGGCTGCCGATCCGGCTGCGCTTCAGTATTTTGCACCTTTTGCCGGAGCGGCCATCGGCGAATATTTCAGAGATACCGGAAGAGATGCCCTGGTTGTCTATGACGACCTTTCAAAGCAGGCCGTTTCATACCGCGAGGTTTCTCTGATCCTCAGGAGACCTTCCGGCCGTGAGGCATATCCCGGCGATATCTTCTACCTCCATTCAAGGCTTCTGGAAAGAGCGGCCAAGATTATAGACCAGCAAGAGATGGCCGAAAAGATGAACGACCTTCCGCAGTCGCTCAAGGGAAAGGTCAAAGGCGGCGGCTCCCTTACGGCGCTTCCTATCATAGAAACTCAGGAAGGAGATGTTTCGGCCTACATTCCTACAAACGTGATTTCAATTACCGACGGCCAGATATTCCTGGATACCGACCTGTTCAACCAGGGCAACCGTCCGGCTATCAATGTAGGTATCTCAGTTTCTCGTGTCGGAGGAAACGCCCAAATCAAGCCAATGAAGAAGGTAGCCGGAACCCTTAAGATAGACCAGGCTCAGTATCAAGAACTTGAGGCTTTTTCCAAGTTCGGCGGAGAAATGGACAAGGTAACAGCCATGGCCATAGACAAAGGAAGAAAGAACACCCGCCTTCTGATACAGCCCCAATACTCGCCTATGGCTGTGGAAGAGCAGATAGCCATACTCTACTGCGGAACCCACGGACTGTTCAAAGACATAGACATAACCAAGGTTCAGGAATTTGAAAAGATATTCCTGAGTTCCCTCAGGCTCAATCATCAGGAAGATGTTCTGGACCTTCTTGCAAAGGGTGAGTTCAACGATGATATAACCCAGAAGATAGAAAAGACCGCAAAGATGACCCTTAACCAACTGACTGCATAGTATGGCATCGCTGAAGGAGATAAAGACAAGGATAGGCTCAGTAAAGGGCACAAGCAAGGTGACCTCAGCCATGAAGATGGTATCTTCCGCCAAACTTCATAAGGCTCAGGGGCTTATAAACGCCATGCTGCCGTACCAGAGGAGTCTGGACAACATAGTGTCAAACTTCCTCAGCGGCGAAACTCCTTTCAAGAGTCCTTATGTCCTGCAGGAAGGTCAGCAGAGCAGGTTGGAAAACAGTTTGCAAATTCCTGCAGGCTCACAGAAGGTTGCCATAATTGTCTTTTCTTCCAACTCATCTCTGTGCGGGCCGTTCAACTACAATGTAATCAGAGAGTTCACATCGCTGATTCTGGACCTTAAGACAGAAATGGTTCCGGATGAGGCAATAGAAGTTTATGCCATAGGAAAGAAGGTAGAAGATGCCGTAAAGAAGATGGAGTTCAAGCCGGTTACCTCATTGAACGCTGCCGGTTCTTCCGAAAGCACATTTTCTTTCCAGAGCCTTGCTGCAAAGCCGGACTACAAAAATATCTTCAAACTTGCAGACCATATTCTCAAGCAGTACGCCTCGGGTGTTTATTCCAAGGTGTATGTAATTTACCAGCACTTCAAATCTGCCGGAGTCCAGAAAGTTCAGCGTCAGCTATACCTTCCTCTGGAAATTTCTGCATACAAGAAACAACAGACGGCCTCATCTGACGGATGGCTCAACAACTATATTGTAGAACCGTCTGTGAGCGAGGTTATTGAGGCTCTGCTACCTCAGCTTCTCAAACAGAAACTCTATACCTGCCTTACAGACTCCTATGCCAGCGAGCATGCCGCCCGTACAATTGCCATGCAGGTGGCTACGGACAATGCGGAAGATCTGATTCAGGAACTTACGGTCCTTTACAACAAGAGCCGTCAGCAGGCCATCACCTCAGAGCTTTTGGATATCGTTGCCGGAAGCGTGCAGTAACAACGCCACCTCGTCTTACCGGAAGCCTTCAGGCAGTCCTGTCTTACTGGAGTTTTCTAGTAGGCCTGTCTTACTGGAGGTCCTCAAGCCGTCCGATTTGCATTACCGTCAGATTCTTGCCCGATTCCTTAGCCGCAAGTTTTTCATTTTCAAGCGGCTCGTCCCAATTATGCTGAGCCAGGGCAAATTTTGAATGATGCACGGTTATGTAATTGCTGGCATCAAGATCTTCCATAACCTTGCCAAGTTGCTCAGGCAGGGTGTGGATTTCGGCCCACCGTCCGCTGTACTGGCCGTTCTCTATGAAGGCCCAGTCTATCCGGTATCTTTCTCCGATTTCCTTGAAATGCTTTCCGTAACCGCTGTCGCCGCCTATGAATATGCACTTTTGGCCTGTCTGAAGTATGAAGGAGGCCCAAAGCGTTTTGTTACGGCGGAAACTCCTTCCGGAAAAGTGTTTTGCAGGAGTGCATACGAACCTGACCGGCAATGATGAATCTCCGTTTTGAGCAAACTCGTTCCACCAGTCAAGTTCCTCAATCTCGGAAGACGGATATCCCCAGTATTCAAGATGAGAACCCACCCCCAGAGGAGCAATCACCTTGCCCACCTTATGCTTGAGCTTTCTTGCGGCTTTGTAGTCAAGATGGTCATAGTGGTCGTGAGTATAAACCAGATAGTCAATTGCCGGAAAATCATCAGGCCTGTATATAGACGTTCCTTTGAACGGCCGGTTTATGAAAGATACAGGAGATCCGCGGAAAAGAACCGGATCCACGAGTATGGTCTTGCCGTTAACAATCAGAAGGTAAGACGAATGGCCCAGCCATACTGCCTTGTCCTGCTTTTCTCTGACGGCCCTTTCTAAGGCATCTCTGTCAAGAGGCTCCGCCTTAAGAGGCCGGACCGGCTTGAGTCCTTTTTTGCTCCCGAATATGAAGTTCCACAGAATGGAGAGCATGCTCTGCTTCTTACCCGAATCGGTGAATATCCTGGCAGGCTCCAGATTTACAAAGCCTTTTCCTCGATAGTTCGGACTGGCCTTGCATTTTTCCAGAGTCTGACCGTGCGGAACCCGTCCAATACTCACATAGTCAGTAAAGAACAGCGCAATCACCGCCAGTATAATGAACAGAGAAATCAGCATCCTGTCAATTGTTTCCTATATGAGTTCACCTGAAACTTCCCTCCAATTATGCCTGCCAAGGCCTCCTCCCAATTATATCTGCCTATAAGTACCCTTCTGTTTTGTTTCCTATATGAGCCCTCCTGCAGCATCCTTTTTGATAACCCCCTTGATATGCAGGAACACAGCAATAGCTATTACAATGGTTACGCAGCCTGCAAGTATTGCACCAAGGTTTTGGCTGAGCCCCATCATCTGGCCGGAAGTGAAAAGGAAATCGGTGACTATGAAAGTCATGAAAAGGGCCGGTATCAACGATATCATGAAGTACGGCTTTCCTCCCATCAGTCTGTTTCCTCTAAGATACAGGTAAACCGTTATGGCCCAAAGAGTAAATACCGCCAGGGTCTGGTTTGCCCATGCAAAATATCTCCAGAGAATATCGTAGTTCATAAGGGTAATGGCATAGCCTATTGCAAACATCGGAATGCAGATGTAAAGCCTTTTGAGAATGCTCTTCTGCTCCAGCTTCAAGAAGTCTGCAATTATGAGCCTTGAGCTTCTGAAAGCTGTATCTCCCGAAGTAATGGGGGCGGCCACCACGCCCAGCAATGCCAGTATTGCACCAAATTTTCCGAGTGTTGAATTGGTGATGTTATTGACGGCCCAGGCGGCATCGTTGCCATGGTCTGCAAGAGCAGCGTTCAGCCCTGCAAGACTGTCCTGAATACCGTTGTAGCCCTTGAAGAATGCCATTGCTGCAGCTGCCCATATCAAGGCAATTATGCTCTCCGATATCATTGCTCCGTAAAATACGCTGCGGCTTTCCTTACGGTCCTTTAGGCACCGTGCCATCATCGGCGATTGGGTTGCGTGAAATCCGGAAATGGCTCCGCAGGCTATCGTGATAAACATTGTAGGTATGATGGGGAACTTGGCCGCTTCTGTCTTGAAGTTTGCAAAAGATGTCAGGTCAGGGATGGTCAACCCTCCGGAGAACAGGACGTAGAGGATACCCAAAGCCATGAATATCAGTGCAAAGCCGAATATAGGATAAACGTTCCCGATAATCTTGTCTATAGGAAGCATCGTTGCCAGAATGTAATATGCAAACACTATGTAGAGCCAGATGTTCTTGCTCCAGCCGGTCATGTCGGCAAGTATTCCGGCCGGCCCAAGCATAAATACCGCTCCCACCAGAATCATCATTACTACGGCAAACAGTCTCATGACTTGTTTGGTGGTCATACCCAGATATTTGCCTATGATTTCAGGAAGGCTCATGCCGTTATTGTTAAGGCTCATGACACCGGCTATGAAGTCGTGCATGGCACCCATGAATATGCCGCCCAGAGTTATCCACAGAAAAGCTACCGGGCCGTATGTTGCGCCCAGAACGGCTCCGAATATGGGCCCAAGGCCGGCAATGTTTAAAAGCTGAATCAGAAAAGTCTTCCAACGGGGCATCGGAATGTAGTCCACGCCGTCATACATTGTCTTGGATGGAACTTCCTTGTCGTGCTTGATTCCAAGAACCTTTTCCAGAAACCTGCCGTAAGTAAAATAGGCTATTATAAGAGCCGCCAGGCAAATCAGAAATGTAGTCATATGGTAATATTCTTGATTCCAGATTCAAAAATACAAATAATTGACTTATGTTGTCATCCAGCCGGTTGCAATTCAAGTCCCTTTTGTTAGCTTTGCTCTTAAAGACGAACTATCAAATTATGAAAATCATCAGAATTCTTGTTATGGTTGCCATTGTGGCTTCCGTATCCTGCAAATCAGGTCAGAACGCTCAGACTGACCAATCTGCCAAGACTGAAAATGCTTCACCTGAACCCACTTCTTCTGAAAATTCCAAGTACAATCCTATAGACGCCCTTACCTTCGGAGTCGTAGGCCCCGTTCAGGAAATCCTCCTGTCCGAAGCCCTGCTGTCAACCACCTCCACTGAAGAGCAGGGAGACCCTTGGCTGGAAGACAATACGTTGGAAATGGCCTTTGACGAGTATGGCAGAGTAACGCTTGACGGACTTAACGGCTGCAAGTATGTCTATGACCAAAACGGCAACTGGACAGAAAGGCGCGTGACCTGGGATGAAGAGACTCGCGACGACGGCGGAGACGGAGACCCTGAGATTTCCAAGAATGTTTACCTTGAACGCCGCACCATCAAATACTATCCGGAATAGGACGGCCGACAAGCATTTACCCCAGTCCCCAATAACCTATCACCTGAACCCGGCCGGCAAAATAAATCCCCGGCAATTACGCTTGCAGGGGATTTTTGCGATGCGGAGAGATAGGCTCTCAAACTTATGGTTTCTTAGAATATCACAAAACACGCAAATATCTGTATATCAGCTATTTGTAAAATTCGTCAAAAATCAGGATATCACAAAATATCTTTCCGTATCGCTATTTTTGGGTGTAAAATTGGGTGTAGATTTTGAATTTACACCCAAACTCAGATTTGCTGGTTATAAAGGTATTCATTACAATAAGAAGAAGTCGTTGGCCTCTGATTCTGGCCCAAATATATTATAATTTTGGGACAAAAATACACAAAATGGTACTTCAAATGTTAAATTATTGCCAATCCGATTAGATTTAGTTCAATACAGGGGTTAAACCCACGCAATTTATTGCGTCTACTTCAGTTTCTATAAAGTTATTACCTTTGTCGTATGGCAAACTATCGACATAACGGTCATACGGTAAGCGGTTTGACGTGTCATATAGTATGGGCAACGAAATATCGTTATCCTGTATTAACGGGCGATTTGCAAAAGCGTTGTCGCGATTTGTTGATCCAAATCTGCAACAGCGAGAATGTGCGCATATTGAATGTGGTAGTAAGTAAAGATCATATTCATATGCATATGGAATATCCTCCTCAAACGAGCGTGAGTCTTCTTGTAAAGAAGATGGTGACTCGTGGGTTCTAGAAGGGGGATAAAAGAAAATTTCATTTTCAAAAAAAGATGAACCTATGGACTTTAGTCCATCAGTTATTTAGTCTTGTTTTTTGCGCCAATAACAAGACTTTTATGTAACTTTGCACCATCAAAAGTTATAAATATGGTAATTGGTAATGAAGTAAAGAAAAAGATAGCTGACACTCCCGATGGTATTATTCTCACCATTGGCGACTTCAACGTGCCCATGCAATATCAAGGAGCATTGGTCAAGGCACTCAACAGACTGACCGATCAAGGTACACTGCAAAGGCTATCCAAGGGGAAGTACTACAAGCCACGAAAGACGATCTTTGGAACTTTGAAGCCTGTTCCAGAAGAAATCACGAAGGATTTCTTGGAAAAGAATGGAAAGTTGGTCGGTTATATCACAGGAAACAGTGCGTTCGCATCAATGGGACTGACTACACAAATCACATCTTCGATTTTGATAGGTACGAATCGCTATCGCAATCCTCTGACCAGAGGGGATTATGTGATCTCTTTCTTGCAGCAGCGCAACCCTATTACAGAAGAAAACATTCCTCTTCTGAGGATTCTTGATGCTTTGAAATTTATCAAGGAAATACCAGCAAGTAGTCCTGATAGTATAGTGATCCAACTGGGCAATATCATCTGTGCTCTTTCCAAAGCGGAACAAAAAAGGTTGGTGGAACTGGCAGAGAACTACACGTCATACGTCAGAGCACTTCTGGGGGCTATCATGGAACAGAACAACCTTGATACAGAATCTCTGAAGAATAGTCTTAATGGCACTACAAATTATAAGCTGCCCATTTCTGAGCAGGCATTACCTAACAAGAAAAACTGGAATATCTTATGAGATTACACGAGAACAAACAATTGTTTGCTGATGCCATCAACGCGGCATCACGCCCGAAGAATGATGGTGGACTCGGCATCAAAAGCATCTTCATCGAGAAGGATTACTGGATTTGCCGTTCCCTGAAGTTGATGGCAGAAGGTGACAAAGATGGTAAGGCTGTGTTCAAGGGTGGCACCAGTCTTTCGAAGGCATACGGCATCGGGGCACGCTTCTCAGAAGATATCGATGTTGCCATTGCCGAAGCATGGACATTGAGCGATAATCAGCTAAAGAACCTTATACGCCGTACTGCAAAGAAAATGACTGCTGGCTTGGAAGAAATTGTTATTCCAGGAGTAACCAGTAAAGGCTCCCACTACCACAAGGCTTTTTATGCATATCCACGAGCCGTCGCAAGCGAACAGGTAGGAGCAATAAAGGCAGGCCAACTTTTGGTAGAAATTAATTCTTTTGCCAATCCATACCCATCGCAAAAATGCACATTGAGCAGTTTCCTGACAGACTTCATCAGCCAAAGTGGCAATGAAAGTCTGATTGAGCAATTTGAAATGCAACCATTCCAAGTCATTGTCCTCGATAAAAGACGCACGTTGACAGAGAAACTGGTGTCATTGCTCCGTTGTTCACTTGCTAACAATCCTATGCCAGAGCTGTCTTCTAAGATTCGCCACTTCTATGATCTCTATTTCCTTCTGCATGACACTGAGACTCACACCTATTTACAAAGTGAAGATTTCAAAGCAGACTTGAAAGCATTGTTCGACCACGATCAGCTGGAATTTGAAAAGCCCGATGGATGGCAAGGCAAGACGATGGCTGACTCTCCTTTGCTGTCAGATTTTCATGAAGTGTGGAACAATCTGAAATCCCTATATTTGCGAGAATTGCCAGACTTGGCCTATCAAGAGATACCTTCGGCTGAGGAAATCGAAGATAGTCTTATTACCATTCTTTCAACCATAAAATAGCATAGCGTATGAATATCAAGAGGAATATCATCTTTTCCCTTGAAGGGAGAAAGAAAAACGGCGTGGCCATTACAGAGAATGTACCTATCCGCATGAGGGTGAATTATTCTGGACAACGCATTGAGTTTACAATGCCCTATCGTATTGATGCGGCTAAGTGGGATGCAACCAAGCAAAGAGTGAAGAATGGTTGCACCAACAAGTTGAAAGTTTCTGCATCGGAAATAAATGCTGAATTGACACGAAGTTACACTCTGATTCAGGATATTTTCAAGGAATTCGAACTGCAGGAGTTGATGCCGACCACAGAGCAACTGAAAGATGTATATACATCAAGGACAAAAGTGGAAGATCCAAAAAGTGAAGAACTCATTCACCAAAAGACCTTCTGGGAAATATACAATGAATTTACCGAGGAAAATGGCAAACTTAGCAATTGGACAAAAGCCACTTTCGAGAAATTCGCGGCTCAAAGGAACCATCTTCACGATTTCAATCCCAACATATCCTTTGATGATTTCACAGAGGAAGGTCTGAACGACTATATGGATTTTCTTGGCAACCAATTAGAAATGAGAAATAGTGGAAAATCCGCACGCGTGTGACCCCCTAAATCCGGTTTAAAACTGGCCCCCTCTATCCGGTGCGAAAGTGACCCCCGCCATCCGGAGGAAACTGACCCCCGGAGAAGTCAAGGAAGAAGATTGGTTTGAAAGCCGAACTTTGCAAAAAAGTTCAGAGCGATGCCCAATAAACCAATCAGTATGACGAAGATCCGTCAAGTCCTGCGGTGTTATGCCGCGGGCA
>CALBPX010000127.1 GCA_937899055.1 uncultured Bacteroidales bacterium | reverse complement strand
CAGCGCTGGCCCAGGACGAACCGTCATAAGTCATTTTCAAGTAGTTAGGAGCAGCTACCTTATTTCACAAACTTGAGCAGACGCTCGGCAAAGTGCGTAGTGCCCAGATCGGTCATGTGGTTGCCGTCCACGGTGTCTTCGTTGCCTATACCCTTATCCTTTGAAACATCTATGAAACGGAGGTTTTTCAGCGGGCCGGTCTTGTATTTTTCTCCGGTTACTGGATCTGTGATTTCCGTCCCGTATTTCCTGAGCCTCTTGTAGATGTCTTTTATGAGGATGTTCTCCTTTACCATGTCGTCGTTGTTGTCTGGCAGTATGAATTGCTGGGGGTATTCAAAGTTGTTTACAAGATATACCGGAACGTTGGGGTTGGCATAGGCTATGGAGCCAATGAAATAGTCTGAACTGTCGCGGGTTGTGTTGTATGTACAGTTTGGCAGGCAGTCCAGAACTATCGCTGAGACAGGAATGGTCTTTATCCAGTCTGCCATATTGCCGTCCATTCTTCCGTTGCCGGAGAAGCCGAGATTGATTACAGGCCTGTTCAGTTTCCTTGACATAATTGCGGGATAGGCCATACCGGGCCTTGAAACGCAGCCGCCCTGAGTGATGCTGGTTCCATAGATTAGAACCGGGAGTTTCTTTTCTGCAAGGCTTCCGGATGGAGCATAGAGTGTTGCTGTGGAATCTATGCCTATAGCCATTTCTTCAACGCCGTCATACAGAGGAAGATATATCATATATTCCTTCTTTCCGCCATACATCTTGCGGACAAACACGCTGTTGGAATTTTTGCCGTTGGGGAAGGCTGTTCCGGCAAATTTCCAGTCTTTATCTCCGTCCAGTACATATAGGTCCATTCCCTTGATTCCGGTGTAGGCCATGTGGCTCATTCCAAAGTTGTAGGTAAGTGTCCACTGTGCTCCTATGCACTGTGCATCCGTGGAAAATCGGATTGCAATGCCAGCTCCGTCGCATCCCAGTTGCCAGAGCTCATTTCTTACTACTCCTTTCAGCTTATAAGGCAGACGGTAGTAGTAGCAGCTGTCATCGGCCGACTTTTCAGCCTGACCAATCATTACTGCATTTCCCTCAGCGATAAGCTGTTTTACATCGTAGTATTTCAGTTCAGATGCCTTCTGGGCATAAACATTCTGCAAGGCAAGCACCGCTGCCGCAGCAAACAGGAGTGAAAATATTTTCTTCATAAAAATAGGTTTATTTCCAAATCAAATAATCATACGTTTATCCATTCAATCTTGATACCCCGCCGTTCCATTCCGCGGAGCCATGTCATCTGCCGCTTTGCAAACTGGTGTATGGCTATGGCAAGATGTTCTTTCATGTATTCATAGGAGATTTCTCCTATAAGATACTGCGTAATAAACTTGTACTCAAGTCCGTAGTAGATAAGGTCCTCCGGCTTTATACCCTTGTCCAGAAGGGCTTTCACTTCTTCCACCATACCGGCTTTTAGCCTTTCTTCAAGCCTTCTGTCAATTCTTTGGTTGCGGGCTTCACGATCCGGATTCAGGGCAAGATACCGAATCTTCTGAGGGCCGTTGAATTCTTTTTCTGAAACACTGTTGACGCTTGTATTCGAAGGTGGATTTACAAGGGCCTGTGTGGTGTCTTGATTGTCGTATGCAAGTTCTATTTCGATGGCCCGGATGACTCTCTTCTTCGTGTCAAAATCGGTGTTGTTGTGAGGTGCTGTTCCGTGCTTTGTCTTCAAATCTGAGAGCAACTGTATAAGTTCCTCCATGCTCCTGGCCTCCAGCTCTTTGCGCAGCTCAGGGTTGGGTGCAACCTCCTTCAGGTCATAGCCTTTGCAGACGGCCTCTATGTACAGCCCGCTGCCTCCGCAGAGGATTGGGAATATATTGTCATCGCTGAGCTTTCCGTAAGCTTTCTGAAAGTCTTTCTTGTAGCGGAAGAGGTCGTATTTTTCTCCTGCCTCTGCAATGTCTATAAGATGATAGGGAATTTCTCCGTACTCAGCGATATCCTTTCCGGTTCCGATGTCCATTCCTCGGTAAACCTGTCTTGAATCTGCGCTGATGATATGGCACTCTCTGAACGGAAGTTCTCCGCTGTGGCACAGGGAGTTTACCCACCGTGCAAGTCTTACGGCAAAGGCTGTCTTTCCGGAAGCCGTAGGCCCCATCACAACCAGCATGTCGCAGTCTGTCCATTCCCGTTTGAACACCTCACCGTCCATTTATTTGAGTTTTGATATCAGTATCCAAAGATAAGGTTAATTGTGCTAAATTTGCAGCTGATGAAAGAGAAAAGGACCAAAGTTGACATACGCAACCGCAGGGCGGGGTTCGACTACGAATTCCTGGAAAACTTTACGGCGGGGGTTGTGCTGTACGGAACGGAGATTAAATCCATCCGTGCAGGCAAGGCGTCTTTGGCGGACACCTACTGTACTTTCATCCGAGGAGAACTGTATGTGAAGAACATGCATGTTGCCGAGTATTTCTGGGCAAGCTACAACCGCAAAGACCCTAAGCGAGACCGCAAACTCCTGCTCAACCGCAAAGAACTCAACAAGCTGGAACGCAGTGTAAAAGAAAAGGGGCTCACCATTGTTCCCACAAGGCTTTTCATCAGCGATAACGGTTACGCAAAACTCAACATAGCCCTAGCAAAGGGCAAGAAGGAATACGACAAGCGGGAGAGCATCAAAGACAAAGACCGCCGGCGGGCCGAGCAGCGGGGCGACGACTTCTGATTACAGGTCGTTGATATCCACAAGATGATTTATTATGGCATAGACCGTAATGCCGGATATTGAATTGATTCCGGTCTTGTGGGATATGTTTTTGCGGTGAGTGGTAACGGTGTGGATGGAAAGATGGAGCCTGTCTGCAATTTCTTTGTTGGTGAGGCCTTTTGCAACTTCTGCCACAATCTCCTTTTCTCTTTCCGACAGCGGACCGTGATTCTGCTCGTCTTCTTCTTCGGCGGCTTCTTCCTGTGGCTGAGTTTCTTTAAGACCTTCTTCTGCAGGGCCGTTTCCAATGAGGCCCGTTATGGCCGGAACAAGCAGTTTGTCTTCTATTCTGGTATGCTTGTCAAGATCCTCGGCAATTGCATAGATTTCTTTGAGAATCTCCATCCTCAGACTTTGCGGGTAGTCGTCCGGAAGGTATTTGAGGATGGTATTTTTGAGGTCTGAAAGTTTGTCTTCTATGTTGCTGTGGTTTTCTTCAAAGGTGCCGGTGCTGAAATTTTCTGTCTGGCTGGGGCTGCCGTGTTCTGCAAGCAGGTTCTTTACGCCGGGAAATACAACTTCTTCCTCAAAGCGGAAGTGACGGTTAATCTCCTCCAGGTAATCGTCATAGAACTTGTTGATTATTGCGGCATTGGACTCGTTTCCGCCAGCCAGCAGGCGGTGTATCTTATGGTGAAGGGCCGGAAGGCTTTTGGTTGAGTAATATTTATGCGAGGTCTGCAGATAGCTTATGATTTTGGATATGTCCTGCCCGGAAAGCTGGCCGGACCGAGGTTCGTAATGTTTGTTGCAGTAGATGTTGCACACATCCAGAAACAGGTGGGTGGAGAGGCCGTAGCGGTTGCAGATATCTTCCACGGTTGCCTCATGGAAGCCGAGCCTTATACCGAGCCTGTCAAGTACGGAAAGTACGGCAGGATTGGCGTTTACGACATCCGCCATCCGTGAAGAATGTGTAATGAGGTGAGTTTCGTTCATATGGCTGAGGAAAACTTTGTGCAAAAATACTAATCTGTTTTGAAAAATGTTATTTCGACGGCCACATATAAACAGGCCGGCCGCCTCTTTTGGGGCGGCCCGTCTTTACAACAACTAACGTAAATACATTTATGAACTTAGGTGATGCAAAGGTATGGCGGATGTATTTACGTGGCAATACCGATTTATGAGTATTTTAACTGCAAGTGCATACCAGGTTGCGGTCTCCGTAGCCGTCATCTACTCTGGATACGGCGGGCCAGAACTTGTTTTCTCTTATCCACTCCAGCGGATAGGCAGCAAGCTCTCTGGAGTAAGGATGGCTCCAATTGTCTGAGCAGCACTCTTCTGCGGGGTGCGGTGCTTTTGCAACAGGGTTGTCTTTGGGGTCAAATTCTCCACAGGCAATCTTCTGGCACTCTGCCTTTATGGTCTTCATGGCCTGAATGAAGCGGTCCATTTCTTCCTTGGGTTCGCTCTCGGTAGGTTCAACCATAAGGGTTTCGTGTACCGGGAAGGACAGGGTAGGGGCATGGAACCCAAAGTCCATCAGCCTCTTGGCAATGTCCGTAGAACCTACTCCGTATTTTTTCAGGAAGTCTCTGCAATCAAGCAGGCACTCGTGGGCTACCCTTCCGGTGGCTCCGGAATAAACTGTAGGATATTCATTCTTGAGTTGCTCGGCGATGTAGTTGGCGTTAAGGATTGCAACTTCGCTTGAAGCCTTGAGGCCTTCTGCGCCAAGAAGCTTGATGTAGGCGTGCGTAATGGGAAGCAGCAGAGGATTGCCGTAAAGCGCTGAAGATACGGCGTCTTGGCCCTTGCTGCCCTGAGCCTTGGCGCAAGTTCTGGCTATGCAGTTTTCTTCAGGATGGCCGGGCAGGTAAGGAGCGAGTTCCGAGGTGCAGCAGATAGGCCCTACTCCCGGTCCGCCGCCACCGTGAGGCATTGCAAACGACTTGTGCAGATTCAGGTGGCAGATGTCTGCGCCTATGGTTCCCGGATTGGTCAGACCTATCTGGGCATTCATGTTGGCTCCGTCCATATAGACCTTGCCTCCGAACTTGTGGATGGCTTCTATAATTTCTCTGATCCTGACTTCAAACACTCCGTGTGTAGAAGGATATGTAATCATAAGACCCGCAAGCCTTTCTCCGGCGGCTTCGGCCTTCTGTGCAAGTTCTTCTACATTTATGTTTCCGTTCTCGTCGCAGCCTACAAGCACAATTTCAAAGCCGGCCATAGCAGCAGATGCCGGGTTGGTTCCATGTGCGGATGTAGGGATGATCATCACATTGCGGTTTTCCTGTCCGTTGGCCTTGAAGAAGCGGCTGATGGTGGTAAGTCCGGCATATTCTCCGGCGGCTCCTGAGTTAGGCTGCAGGGAGCAGGCGTCAAAGCCCGTAATGGTGCAGAGGTCTGCCGTCAGTTCGTCTATCATCTGCATATAGCCCTCAACCTGATCCTTAGGAGCAAGCGGGTGAACGTTGGTGAGTTCGCTCCAGCTCAGCGGCATCATTTCAACTGCGGCGTTGAGCTTCATGGTGCAGCTTCCGAGAGGTATCATTGAGTGGGCAAGAGAAATGTCTTTGCGTTCCAGCATCTTTATGAAGCGCATCATTGCAGTTTCGCTGTGGTAGGAGTTGAACACCTTCTGGGTGAGGAAAGGAGTTTCTCTTTTCATGAATGTTCTTTCCGCCGGGCAATGGTTCTGGCCGGTCTGGCATTGGCAGCAGGGCTGTATGCCAAAGGCCTTGAGTATCTTGTGAGCCTCTGCCTTGCAGCTGAGTTCGTCAAAGCTGATTTTGATTTTGCCGCAGGCTGCATAGTAGAAGTTGAGGCCTTCTGCAAGGGCGGCTGCCCGTATGGCTTCAGTGTCAAGAACTTGGAGATTTCCATCTGCGTCCTTTCTTCCTGCAATCTCTATGGTGTCAAAGAATTCTTCGTTGGTCAGCACATATCCGGCTTCTTTCAGGCGGCCTGCAACCCGGTGTGCAAAAAGTTCGGCGTTGCGGGCTATGGATTTCAGCCCCTGCGGCCCATGATAAACGGCGTACATTCCGCTCATTGTGGCCATAAGGGCAGTGGCGGTACATACGTTGGATGTAGCCTTTTCTCTCTTGATATGCTGTTCGCGCGTCTGGAGGGCCAGTCTTACCGCCTTGTTGCCCAAGCGGTCAACGGTAACGCCTATGATTCTTCCGGGAACGCTTCTCTTGTATTCTTCACGTGTGGCAAGGTAGCCGGCTACCGGACCTCCGAACCCCATCGGGAGTCCAAGCCTCTGGGAACTTCCTACGGCAATGTCGGCACCCCAGGCGGCAGGTTCCTTCAGAACGGCAAGAGCAAGGATGTCGCAGTATGCAGTTACCATTGCTCCGCCTTCGTGCATCTTCCGGCAGAAGCCGCTGTAGTCTCTGACCTGTCCGTCGGCAGCCGGATACTGAATCAGTGCCCCAAAGCACATAGGATCCATCTCCCAGTTTTTCCAATCGCCGAGAACTACCTTTATTCCAAGGCCTTCTGCCCTTGTGCGGATAACAGATTTAACCTGAGGGAACACTTCGTCATCTACGAAGAGAACATTCTTGCCGGCCTTCTGGGCATCGCGGCTGCGGAGGTTGAACATGACCCTCATTGCCTCTCCTGCGGCCTGGCTGTCGTCCAGCATTGAGCAGTTGGACAGCGGAAATCCGGTAAGGGAGCTTATGACGGTCTGGAAAATGAGCAGAGCCTCAAGCCTTCCCTGAGAAATTTCTGCCTGATATGGAGTGTAGGATGTGTACCAGCAGGGGTTTTCAAAGATGTTTCTGATAATTACCGGAAGAACACCGGTTCCGTAAAATCCCTGCCCTATCAGCGAGCGGAAATTTTTGTTTTTGCCTACCATCTCCTTCAGGTGGGCAAGATAGGCGTTCTCCGTCATAGGAGCGTCCATCTTGAGGTCTTCCTTGAGGAGGATATTCTCAGGAACGGTCTGTTTTACAAGTTCTTCCATTGAATTTACACCAAGAGTTGAAAGCATCTCGGCGATATCTTCATTGCGTGGCCCGATGTGCCTTTGAGCAAATGTGTATGACATAAAGAGTGGTTTTTATTTATTTCAAAATGTGTTTTATGCGCATTTGGGTGTATCGGTTATAGGTCCGACACAACATACAAAGATAAAATTATTGTGAAGATTTTGTAATTTTGCGCCAAATACACATACTAAAACCCTACAGATATGAGTTTACTCAGCAAAAAAATTTCTGAATTGCAGGAGAGAACCCAGCATGCTCTTCAGGGTGGAGGAGACAAAGCCATTGCCAAACAGATAGCAATGGGTAAGCTTCCGGCCCGAGAGCGCATAGGAAAACTTCTTGACGAAGGAACTTTCTATGAATACGACCTGTTCATTCAGCACGATGCCCGCGAGTTCGGTATGGAAAAGAAAGATCTTGCCGGAGATGGCGTGGTCATTGGTACCGGTAAAATCAACGGACAGCCTGTAGCTGTTTATGCCCAGGATTTTACCGTGGCAGGCGGTTCACTGGGAAGCATGCATGCCCGCAAGATTACCAAGATTATGGACTATGCCCTCAAGATGAGGATTCCTCTGATTGGCATCAACGATTCCGGCGGAGCCAGAATTCAGGAGGGCGTGAATTCTCTGGCCGGCTACGGCGAAATCTTCTTCCGCAACACCCTCAACAGCGGTGTGATTCCGCAGATTTCGGTCATCCTTGGCCCCTGTGCCGGAGGAGCAGTCTATTCCCCGGCGCTCACAGACTATGTCTTTGTGGTGGACAAGATATCCAAGATGTTCATCACCGGTCCGGAGGTTATCAAATCTGTCCTCGGCGAAGAGATAGACATGGAAAGCCTCGGAGGAGCAAGAGTCCACTGCGAAACCACCGGCAACGCCCACTTCTTTGCAGAGAGCGAGGACGAATGTTTTGCCCAGATAAAGAAGCTTCTGTCTTACCTGCCGGCAAACAATCAGGCCGAGGTTAAGCAGAAAAACCCTGCGCAGCCTCTCAAGAAATACAACATAGTAAAGACCGTTCCTGCAGACCCTACGGAACCCTACGACGTAAGAAATGTCATCAAGGCAATTGTAGATAACTCTGAATTCTTTGAAGTACAGGAACTTTGGGCTAAGAATATTGTAGTCGGATACGGAAGGATAGAGGGCCGCACAGTGGGCTTCATAGCAAATCAGCCGCTGTATCTTGCCGGAGTTCTGGATTGCGATTCTTCCGACAAGGCAGCAAGGTTCATCCGTTTCTGCGATGCCTTCAACATTCCCATAGTAACTCTTGAGGATATGCCCGGCTATCTGCCCGGCGTAGATCAGGAACATGCAGGAGTAATCCGCCACGGGGCCAAACTGCTCTACGCATATTCGGAGGCTACAGTTCCAAAGATAACCGTAATCCTCAGGAAGGCATACGGCGGAGGTTACATAGCAATGAACTCACGCCACCTGAGGGCAGACTTTGTATTTGCGTGGCCTACTGCGGAGATTGCAGTAATGGGGCCTCAGGGAGCAGCCAACATTATTTTCCGCAAGGAAATCATGGAGGCGGAGGACCCGGAGGCAATGCGCAAGGCCAAGGTTCAGGAGTACAAAGACAAGTTTGCAAATCCTTATGTTGCAGCATCAAAGGGCTATATAGATTCCGTAATCAACCCTGCCGATACCCGCAAGTTCATCCTCCAGTCTCTGGACATATCGCAGCACAAGAACGCCGGCATGCCTAAGAAGAAGCACGGCATTCCACCGTTTTAATGGTTCTAATATCTTAAAGCAGAATGAATATGGCAGAAACTAAAATCAGATCAGACGTTCCGCAGCAGGAGCCGTTGGAGGAAATGCACACACTCGGCGAAATCAGCGATGCCGTGGTAATGCCGAATGCCCCAAAAGAGAAGTTCCGTATTGCTGAGGAAGGCCGTGAGTACAAGACATATCTGACAAAGAAATTCTTGGAGCGCAAGCCCTGGAAAGCTCCCGATCCTCTGAAAGTGCTTTCCCACATTCCGGGTTCCGTAATAGAGATATTCGTAAAGAGCGGCCAGAGTGTAAAGAAAGGCGAAAAACTCATGATTTACGAAGCCATGAAGATGATGAACGTCATTGAGGCTCCGGCAGACGGAGTAATCAGGGAGGTCAATGTAAAGGTCGGCCAATCGCTCCCGAAAGGAGCCTTGCTGGTAACATTCCGGAAACCCAGGAAGAAATAATGACGGACAGAGCCGGAACAACCGTAAGCAAGGGGCGGAGGGCTGAGGACATTGCAGCCAGGTGGGCAGAAAGTCACGGTTTGACCGTAAAAGAAAGAAACTGGAGGCTGCACCACCTTGAGGTAGATATAATTGCGGAGGGTCCTCTTCTGAACGGAGAGGGCCTTCCTTTGCATAATGGCCCGCAGGAGAATTATCTTCATATCGTGGAGGTCCGTTCCAGGGTTGCCGGCTACAGGACGACCTCATCGCCCGAGGATTCCATAACGTCGGTTGTGGCTCCGCAGCTTACGGTTGACGCCAAAAAGCAGCGTTTTTTAATTTCGGCCGCCGATGCCTATGTGCGCCTGCGGCATATCAGGGAAGAGGTGGTGTTTGATGTTGTGAGCATAGAGTTTACCGAGGACAGCCATATTTTGAGTTTTTATCCCGATGCCTTCCGTCCGCAGTGGTAATGCGGTTTGGAATTTTTTCCTTTCGGGGATTTTTACTAACTTGTGAAACTTTTTAGAACAATATGGCTTCGAACAAGTATTGCATAATAATGGCGGGTGGCGTAGGGAGCCGTTTCTGGCCAGTTTCCCGCAACGCCCATCCCAAACAGTTTCTTGACATACTAGGCAGCGGAAGGTCTTTTCTTCAGGCTACCGTTGACCGTTTCAGCAAGATAGTGCCCACAGAAAACATTCTGATAGTTTCTTCAAAGCAGTATGAAAAACTTATAATTGAGCAGGTTCCCCAGATTCCGAAGGAAAACATCCTGCTGGAGAGCCTCAAGAGAAACACCGCCCCGTGCATAGCCTATGCAACCTACAAACTCTACAAGAAAGACAAGGATGCGGCGGTTGTGGTAACTCCGGCGGATCATCTGATTCTCAACGAGGATGTATTTTTAGAAACCACGGAAACGGTGCTGAACCATGCCTGCAATTCAGACTGTCTGTTTACGCTGGGCATAAAGCCCACGCGCCCCGAAACTCAGTACGGCTACATCCAGGCCAACAAGGCAACGGCCGAAATAGTCGGAGGCCATGCCTCTTATCAGGTCAAGACATTTACGGAAAAACCCGATTTGGAAATGGCAAAGGTACTCTACAGCAGCGGGGAGTTTTTATGGAACTCAGGCATATTCGTATGGAACCTCAGGACCATAAAGGCCGAACTCGAGGCTTATCTTCCGGACATTGCAGCGTCCTTTGCGGATATCGCTGAGTATTACTATACAGAAAAAGAGCAGCAGAAAGTTGATGAAATTTATGAGGGATGCGCTTCTGTTTCAATAGATTACGGGGTAATGGAAAAGACCTTGCGCTGCCGTGTGTTTGAGGCTTCTTTCGGCTGGAGCGACCTCGGAACCTGGGAGAGCCTCTATGCCCTTGGCAAAAAGGATTCTTCCGGCAATCTTGTAAATGCCGGAAAGAAGATGCTCAGCGATGTAAAAAACAGCATAGTAGTATCCAGCGCTCCGGATAAGCTGATGGTAATCAAGGGGCTGGAGAACTTTATAGTGATAAACACTCCGGATGTTCTTCTGGTATGCCCCAGAGACGAAAAACAAATTAAGGCTATAACGGCAGACCTGGCCATCGGCAACTTAGGTGAATTCTTGTAAAATTATTATATGGAACCAATTAAAGTAAAGGTACACAGCGAAATAGGGAGGCTTAGGGGTGTAATCCTCCACACTCCCGGAGATGAAGTGGAGAACATGACTCCACGGATAGCTCAGCGGGCTCTTTACAGCGATATACTCAATCTTTCCATAGCTCAGAAGGAATATGCGCAGTTGAGAGGCGTGCTGGAAAAATGGACAAAGACATATCAGGTGTCTGATTTGCTGGAAGTTGTATTGGACGACCCTGGAGACCGCGGAATGCTTCTGAAGAGAATCTGCACCATAGAAAACGTTCCCGAATATTTTGACCTTCTGCGGCAGACTCCTACCAGAAAACTGGCAAAGCTCCTGATGGAGGGCCTTCCGGCAAAGATAGATACGCTTACGGCGTTCCTGAAAGATGAATATTACGCTCTGAGTCCGCTGTACAATTTCTATTTTACTCGAGATGCATCTGCCTCCATAGGCGAGGATGTGCTCATCTGCAAAATGGCAAACAAGGTCAGGGTGAGGGAATCGCTGATAATGGAAGCCATATTCTCCAACCCCAGGCTGTTCGACTGCTCTATCATAGACGCCAACGAATTTTCCAAGGAGAGGGCCGGAGAAGGCGGAATTGCAGGCAGCGGAATTAAGAATAACGTAAGCGTTGAAGGCGGCGATATTCTGGTCATAGACAAGAACATACTGCTTGTGGGCAATGGCCTCAGGACAACATCGCAGGGCATAGACAAACTCATCCAGCGATTCTGTCAGGACCCGGACGGCGAGCAGAAGCACATAATAGTGCAGCAGCTGCCGGACGATATAGAGAGTTTCATCCACATGGACATGGTATTTACCATGATAGACCGCGATGCGTGCCTCATTTACGAGCCGCTGATTCTGGACGACAACCAGTACCGTACGGTACATATCACCATAGAAGGCGGAAAGGTAAAGAAAATCAGGGACGAACAGAATGTGCTTTCTACGCTGAAGAGGCTGGGCAAGGATCTGGAACCTGTGCTCTGCGGAGGAGATGAGGACGAGTGGAATGCCGACCGCGAGCAATGGCACAGCGGAGCCAACAGTTTTGCCATAGCCCCCGGAAAGATATTGTCCTATGCGCGTAACGTACACACTCTGAATGCTCTGAATAAGGCCGGATTCAACATTGTAACGGCGGACGATGTGATAGAAGGTAAGGTAAATCTGGAAAAGGAAAAGAGGTGCGTCATCACCATAGAGGGCAGCGAGCTTCCAAGAGGCGGTGGCGGAGCAAGGTGTATGACAATGCCGGTAACAAGAGACGATGTATAATCCTTATCGCGATAAAAACAGTATATTTGCTCCCCGATAAAAAGAAACGAAATGGATAGGAAAGATATTGAAAATCTGCTTGACAGGATAGAGCAGTTCCGTGCTGAAAAACTTCAGGATGTTGAGGATTTGAGAGTTAAACTTCTTGGAAAGAAGGGCGAGATTACCCGTCTGTTTGACGAATTCCGTTCCATTCAGCCGGAACTAAAAAGAGAGTTCGGACGGCATCTGAATGAACTTAAGACCAAGGCCGCCGAGAAGATAGAATCTCTTAGGGAATCCTTTGCCGATGTTCTGGAAACCGATACCAAAACAGACTTTACAAAGCCGGGTTATGCCTTTGAACTTGGAACCAGGCATCCGATATCGCTGGTAAGGGAAGAAATCCTGAGCATATTTTCAAAGTTCGGCTTTGCCGTGGCTGAAGGTCCTGAGATTGAGGACGACTGGCATGTGTTCTCCGCCCTCAACTTTCCTCCGGAGCATCCGGCAAGAGATATGCAGGACACTTTCTTTATCAATCCGGAAGGCGACGATCCCATACTCCTGAGAACCCATACCTCAAGTGTTCAGGTCAGGACTATGGAGCGCCAGCAGCCTCCTATCAGGGTTGTATGCCCGGGAAGGGTGTTCCGCAACGAGGCCATAAGCGCCCGCGCCCACTGTATCTTCCATCAGGTGGAGGGGCTGTACATAGATGAGGGAGTAAGTTTTGCAGACCTCAAACAGTCTATATTGCTTTTTGTTCAGGAGATGTTCGGGCCTCAGACCCAGATCCGCATGAGGCCGTCTTACTTTCCGTTTACGGAGCCCAGCACAGAGGTGGACATAAGCTGCAACATCTGCGGAGGCAAGGGCTGCAACATCTGTAAGGGAACCGGTTGGCTGGAAATCATGGGTGCCGGAATGGTAGATCCAAATGTTCTGGAAGCCAGCGGTATAGACAGTACAAAATACACCGGATTTGCATTCGGTATGGGCATAGAGCGCATAGCCATGCTGAAATGGATGGTCAACGACCTGCGTCACTATTTTGAGAACGACGTCCGCTTCCTCAAAGAGTTCAAGAGCGTACTTTAGTCCAACTTTTGTCAGCGTACAAATACCACGTTGCTCGGATGTGATTTTTCCTTGCCGTTGAGGGCTACTACAACATAGTTCTCGGCCTTGTCCTGCACTGCAAATTCGGTGTCTGCGGTCTGGCCTACAAGCCCTCCCTGCCAGATGGCGGAGAACCCGTCCGGCGAATATCCGCTGATGTAGAGCTTATAGATGGCATAGCTTTTTGCCGAGGCCGATTTTTCCCATTTGAGTACGGAGTTGCTGCATGTCAGGGTTACGGCTGCGGGGGTGACGTCCGAAGATGTTCCAAGTTTTGGAACAAGGCTCGGATAGGGGTAAATCTTTCCTTTAAGATGTTCCATGAAATCAGGACGGAACAGACTGTGTGCGGTAAACCAGATATTGCCCTGAACATAGTCTGCCTGCCGGCATTCCTCAACCTGAACGCTGTATTCGTCCATTGTGTCAAAGCCTTTTTCTTTGTAGCGGTATGCTGCCAGTCCGGGCAGGCACGGCACTCCCTTCATTATAGGTTCCCAACTGTCCAGCACCTTTTTAAAATCCGCAATCCGGTGGCCGTGCTGCCAGTAGATTTGGGGTGCAAGGTAGTCTATGCTGCCTTCTGCAATCCAGTACTGAGGATCGGCATAGAGTTTCTGGGTATTTACCAGCCTTCCGCCCGGAGACACTCCAAAGACTGCATCGGGCTTGGCATCATGCACGGCTTTGTGCATTGCTGCAACTATCTTGTTCACATTCTCTTCTCTCCAGCGGCCAAGCTCCTTTCCGTTGCCGTATTTATTGTACCAGGCCTCGTCGTTCCACTTGCGGTTATCGCTGAGGCTGTTTATGGTCTTTTTGAGTGCGGCAATCTGGTCTTTGTCTGTAAGGGTCTTCAGGCTGTCTCTGAGTTTTGGCAGCAGTTCAAGTTTTTCTCTCAGCCCGTCCGGATAGAAAAAGTCGTCTATGTGAGCCCCGTCCAGGTCATAGTTGCTCATAACCTCATAGATAAGGTCATACAGATACTGTATAACTTCCGGGTTACCCGGGTTCCAGTACATTGTCTTTCCGTAAGTTATTACACGGTCCGGGTGTTTGTAACATGGGTGCTTCTTAACCCTTTTGCTGTCAACGCTGCCCACCCTCATGGGGTTGAACCATCCATGAATCTGCATTCCCAGACCGTGGGCCGTTTCTATGGCAAGCTTCAGCGGGTCATAGCCGGGGTCCTCTCCCTGAACGCCGGTGAGGTTGTGGTCCCATGGAAGAATCTTTGACTTGTAGTAGGTTTCTGAATTGCAGCACAGTTGCATTATTACAACATTGCTTCCGGTTTCTTTGATCTTTGTAATGACATCCACGAGGGCTCTCTTCTGCGAATCTCTCTGCCGTTCTATCCTCTGTTTCTGTTCCTGGCGCGATTCTCCTTTCAGCCTTGAAAGGTTGACATGGATTTTTCTCGGCCAGTCCGAGCCTCTTACCGTGGTAAGCCAGACTCCGCGGAATTCATGGTTCACTTCAACCTTGTCTGTCAGGGGGTTGAATACTTTGCTTCTGTTGTTCTGCTGGGAAAATGCAATGCCGCAGGAAAGGCTCAGGGCGGCGCAGATGCATAAGATGCGATAGGGAAATGTACTTTTCATACCCCAAAGTTAAGAATCTGTTCCTTATTTCTCAGCGATGAAAAAATTTTTTGCAGAACAGATAAAGATTACTATATTTGCAGTCCCAAATGCGGAAATAGCTCAGTTGGTAGAGCACAACCTTGCCAAGGTTGGGGTCGCG
>CALBPX010000126.1 GCA_937899055.1 uncultured Bacteroidales bacterium | reverse complement strand
GTTGTCACCAAAGCCCTCGCCCACGGCGCCCCGCTCCCGGGGTATGTCTATCAAAATGGATTCCTTTTCAGCGGCATCCTGGCTGAGGACGTGAGAGGCGTAAGCGCCGATTACCACTTCACTTGGGTGTATAAGAATAGCACGGGGTTCAAGTATTATTCATATTTTGAGAAAGACTTTACCGAGAAAACTCTCTATTCGAATGCCACAATTGGCCGGGCGGTGAAACTTCCGAACGGGAAAACCGGCTGGAATCCGGTCATATACTACAAGCCCGTTGACATCGGTTGCGACGTTGACGGCCGACGTATTTACTGGGCCAGCCGCAATGTCGGCGCGAAAATAGACTTCCCCAATACCTACACTGATGAAGGGTTGAAGGAGACTTGGGGAAATTACTATACCTGGGATGGTGCCGCGGCTGCCATCGCTGATGACGATTATCTGGGTTCCAATTGGCACTTGCCGACAAAAGCGGAGTGGGACGCGATGAAAGGATACGATTTGACTTATGAGGAATCAGAAAAAGGCTGTCTGCTGAAAAGTCAAGACATCGGGACACAACTTTTCTTCCCCCTCGCCGGGAGTTATAATGATTCCTATTATAATGGCGAATATTCTGCCTACGAGCTCTATAAATGTGCTTATTATTGGTCAGCCACTTTTGCTGAAACTGGTATGCATTACCCTAAGTATTGGAATGCTTGTATTGAATATCCTTGGAATGATAACTTTATCTGGACAAATCGGAGCGAGAGTGCCAGGAAGATGTCCGTCCGCGCGGCTCGCTATTAATTATCCGCGGGAAATTTGGGGCCCGGAGTCATCGAGACTTCGGGCCTTTTTTCTTGCGAGGCTTTACCGGAGCGGCTTGAGAAGGGGTAAAAAAACACGCCAAGGCAATGCCCGAAAAAAATGGAGGGCGTTGGAAAAAGTGAAATGATCTTATCCGTAATGCCTAACGCATAGAAGCGTTGGAAAAAGAAGTGAAATGGTCTTATCCGTTTAGTCCTCCGTACGGAGCAAGGGCTTCTTTACTCTGTAACTGAAGAAAATAAACAGCATTCCGGCAATAACAAAAGGTATGCTCAGAAGCTGACCGTTGTTCAGAAGCCTTCCGCCGGCAGCAGCCATAGCGTCATAGCCTTCCTGAGGAAGCTTGCAGAATTCTATCAGGAATCTTGCACCAAAGAGCAGAACCAAAAAAAGCCCGAAAAGGAAGCCTCTGTAAGGCCCTTTCTTTATTGTTTCTCCAGACACTTGAGCACTTCTGTCCATGGCTGAAACCGTATTTTTGCGAGTAGCTTCGTGGAGGTTCGCTTTTCCTGCAGGAACCCGGTAATAAATCCAGAGCAAGAGCAGTCCTATAAGAAGGTATGACAGAGCTTCATACAATTGAGTCGGGTGGTGTGGAACACTCTGACCATCGCGGAGGAAAATGAATCCCCAGGGAACACTGGTCTCGTATCCGTATATTTCAGAATTCATCAGGTTGCCCAGCCTTATGGCCATTCCGGCAAAAGGAATAGCAAGGGCCAGGCGGTCACAAATCCACACATAGTCTATGTTGTACTTCTTGCCGTATTTATGGGCGTACCACCATATACCAAAAAGAATGGCAATTGCTCCGCCATGGCTGGCAAGTCCACCGTGCCAGACCTTCAGGATTTCGCCCAGATGCTCTTTGTAATAAGCCCAGTCATAGAAAAACACATGACCCAGCCTTGCTCCCACCAAAGCACAGATGAGCAGCATGTAAAGCATAGGGTCCAGAAGCTTGGACGGAAGACCTTCTCTCTTGTAGAATTTTGCAAACAGCCAATAGCCGAAAATAAATCCAGAAACGAAAAGCACTCCGTACCATCTCAGCTGCAACCCCCCAATTGAAAAAATGTAGGGGCTCACATCCCATTTAATTGCCAATAAACTATTTATCATATCCTACTTTGTAAACATTCTTGCAAAAACGCTGAGCGGAATAACTTTCCTGAACTTGTCTTCCAACACCAGTTCTCCGCAGGTATATTCCCTCCCTACACCATCCTTCAAGGAAACATTCATCCCAGACTTGTTCTGTTCTGATGCTGAATCACCGCCACCAAATGCCTTCTTGAGAAGCGTGTCTGCCAGCAATGCCGGATCACCGCCACCAAAAGCCTTCTTGAGAAGCGTGTCTGCCAGCAATGCTGAATAGCCGTTGGAGTAAAGGTTCAGCACCACAAACGAGTGTTCCTTTGAAACAATCTTTGAACATTCTTCCAGCATCTCAAAAAGGAGTTCATCAAGTTTCCAGCGTTCTCCGTCCGGACCGTGCCCGTATGCCGGAGGATCCAGAATCAGGCCGTTGTAAATGTTTCCACGGCGGATTTCCCTCTTTACGAATTTCAAAGCGTCGTCCACTATCCAGCGGATATTGTCCAGACCTGAGGATGTCATGTTCTCCTTTGCCCAGTTCACCACCTGCTTTACGGAATCCACATGAGTAACCTCCGCCCCCGCACATTTTGCCGCAAGTGAAGCTCCTCCCGTGTAGGCAAAAAGGTTCAAGATCTTTGGCTTTTCACTGATTCCGTTTTTCTTTCCAAAATGTCCTGATGCCTGTGATACTACATCGCTGCCAAAATTTCTTCCTCCCACTTCATTTGCCTTCAAAGAACCTACGTACAGGCTGTTACATAGCATTTGCGTATGTGCGTATATCCACTCCCAATTGGAAGCTTGTTCCGGAAAGACTCCAACATGCTTGAAAGATGTAAGCCCAAGCCTCATCTTCATATACAGCCCCCCGAGGTTCTGCCCCCTCAACAGATTGCTTGAATTCTGCCCCGTCTGCAAATCTCCTGCCCTCTGCCCCCTCAACAGATTGCTTGAATTCTGCCCCATCTGCAGATCGCCTGTCTTCTGCTCCATCTGCAGATCGCCTGTCTTCTGCCCTCTCAACAGATCGCCTGTCTTCTGCCCCCCATCTATGCACCTCGCCATTGATACTCCGTGGCGGAAGGCACTCCATTCCTCAGCTCTGCGATCTTTGCCTTTGTACTCTATAAACCAGCGGTCGGGCATCTTCTTAAGCATCTCCCACGTTCCCACATCCTCCTTTCCCGCCTTTCCGAATCCCGCCCCTGGATGGAATACGGTGTGAGCCATCTTCCTCCACTCTGAATCGCTGAGACTCTTGCTCCACAGAGCTTTAGGTTCTGGGCGGCTGAGGATAAAATCTCCAAACCTCTCCAACTTCATTCCGTCGCCGGAGTCTATTATTTCATAATCCTTCCAGTCCCCTGGGCTCTCAATCAATATATTGTGGTTTGTCTGTGCCATAAAATCTTTCTACGCAAAGATAATGCTTGTCAAACATAACCCGGCTACTTTTTTATTCGTTTCTTTTTCGGGAAGGGAAGTTCACCTGCCGGCTGTATGTAATCTATTGCCTTTCTGAACTCACTGCGTAACTATACGGATTGTAAAGTTACAGCTTAAAAAAACAAGAAAATGTCTTTCCCTGAAAAAAGTGGTTCTTCCGCAATTTAGTTGAAGCACAGGTCGCTGAAGACCATTTTCCTTTTT
>CALBPX010000125.1 GCA_937899055.1 uncultured Bacteroidales bacterium | reverse complement strand
ACTTCTTATGGAATATCCGCAAAACACGCCTGTTGCGGCCTGCTACCATCTTACGTGGCCGGACCAGAGGATATATCGCGGAGTATTGAAAGACCTTGCAAGGATTGTAAAGGATAACAATTTGACACTTACTACAATGCTTGTGGTGGGAGATGCCATAGACAACCGTCAGGGACTTTCCGGACTCTATTCCAAGAACTTTACCCACCTTTTCAGAAAGGCCAGAGGATGATTCTTGTGTTTGGTGGAACAACTGAGGGCCGCATGGCTGTAAAGGAACTTGAGGAATCGGGTTCAGTGTTCTGGTATTCCACCAAAGGAGGAGAGCAGCAGATAATTTTGCATCACGGGCAGCATGTTTGCGGGGCAATGGACAAGCAGCAGATTGTCTTTTTCTGCAAGGAACATGATATCAGGCTGATAATTGATGCCGCCCATCCTTTTGCCAGCGAACTTCACAATAACGTTGCCAATGCTGCAAAGTCTTTGGACATTCCCGCCGTAAGGTTTGAAAGGATATATCCTCAAAGAGACAGCCGCATAGTCTGGTGCACTGATTTCCCCGATGCCGTGGAAAAGATCAGGTCTGCCAGAAGAATTTCTCCTGCTGAACGGTGGACGCTTCTTTCTACGGCCGGAGTTCAGTCTGTTCCGAAACTGAAAAGCCTGGAGGAATCTGGCTTGGAAATCTTCCACCGTATTCTGGAACGGGATAGTTCCATTTCACTTGCAGACACTTACGGTATTCCTCACGATCATCTTTGTTTCTACCATCAGGGAGAAGATGAAACTCTTGAATTTGAAAAGGTAAATCCAGATGCCATTCTTTTGAAAGAGAGCGGGCTCAGCGGAGGCTACATAGAAAAGACCGAGGCTGCAATCAGGAGCGGCATAAGGGTTTTTGCCATTCAGAGGCCAAAGATGCCTGAAAGTTTCATTTCTGTAAACGGACCTTACGGTATGCGCAGAATGGTTGAGAAGCTGCTTCCGGAGTTTTATCCGCTGCATAGCGGGCTGACAACCGGAAGCTGTGCCACAGCCGCTGCTGTTGCTGCAGCAAGATGCCTTATGGAAGGTACTTTCCCCGAAACGGTTGACATCATACTTCCGGACGGGGAAAGCATAACGGTTGATACATATTGCCTCAGTAATTCCGAAACGTTTCAATCTAAGTCTGAACTATTAAATTCCGTAGCAGTAACCAGGCGGTTTGCCTCTGCATACGTGATAAAGGACAGCGGAGACGACCCGGACGTTACGGACAAGATGGAGATCCATGCTGAAGTAACCCTACTGCATTCTTCTGATATAGAAATTGATGGCGGTGAAGGGGTCGGCCGCATAACATTGGCCGGATTTGACTGTCCGCCGGGCGAGGCTGCTATAAACAAAGGGCCGCGGAAGATGATAGCGGACAATCTGAAACGTTTATATCCGAATCAAGGCTTCAGGGTAACAATCTCAGTTCCAGGAGGTGAAGAAATAGCTCACCGTACCTTCAACCCGAGGCTCGGAATAGAGGGCGGCATAAGCATAATAGGGGTAAGTGGCATAATCAAGCCGTTCTCGGAAGAAGGTTTCATCAATTCCATCCGCAAGTGCATGGATGTGGCAAAGGCCAGCGGTGAGGACCGTGTTGTCATCAATTCAGGGGCCAAGAGCGAGAAATACCTAAAAGACTTCTACAGCCACCTTCCGCAGCAGTGCTTTGTCCAGTACGGCAACAAGATAGGTGATACCATTGAGATTGCCTATGAGTTGGGGTTCAGGAAGATAACCCTTGGAATCATGCTCGGCAAAGCCGTTAAGCTTGCTGCCGGCAACTTGGATACTCACTCCAGCAACGTGACCATGGACAGAGATTTTGTGGCTGAAATCCTGGAAGCTTCCGGCTGCCGGGCAGACATCGTCCGAAGAGTCCATGAAATCACCCTTGCAAGGGAGCTCTGGGACATCATTCCTGAGAATCTGTTGCAGGGCTTTGTGAATGAGGTTAAATCGCGATGCAAAAAAGTCTGCTCCCCATTATGTGAAGAAGCAGACCTTGAAGTTCTACTTATAGAAGACAACGGAATGATTCATTGACATTTCCGTGCGGTTCCTACCGGCTTATCCTGACCCTGAGCTGGTCTTTGTCAAATGTAATACCTTCTCGTTCTATGAATTCTGCCATAGCTTTGCTTTGGGCCACTTCCTCAGGTGTGCCTATGGTGAGCCTGGTGCCCTGCCCGCCGTCCTGCGCCCTATGCATCAGCCAAATACGGTCAGCAATCTGGAGCGTCAGTTCGAGGTCGTGAGTTGAGAGGAATATGGTTTTGCCGCTTTGAAGGCATAGTCTGCGCAGCAGCTGCATGGTTTCAATCTTTGACGGAAAATCCAGGAAGGCGGTGGGCTCATCCAGAAAGATGACAGGGGTCTGCTGGGCCATAGCCTTGGCTATCATCACCTTCTGACGTTCTCCATCGCTGAGGCTCTGAATCATCCTGTCCTTCAGGCCTCCTATTCCTGTCAGAGACATTGCTTGAGAAACAATATTCCTGTCTTCCTTTTCCAGTCTGCCCCAGAATCCGGTGTAGGGGCTTCGGCCCAGAGCCACAAGCTCTTCCACGCTCATGTTCTGAATCTGAGGACGGTGGGTCAGTACCACGCCTATCTTCTTTGCCAGTTCCTTGTCCTGATATTCCGATATCTCCTTGCCTTCTATGAATATATCACCGCCAAGTTTTTCCTGGAAAGCACAAAGTGTCCGCAGCAAGGTTGACTTGCCTATACCGTTGGGGCCTATCAGGCATGTTAGTTCACCGCTGCAGAGGCTTGCGTCAATTCCGCCGGCAACCTCTTTTACGGTGTGCTTGCCCCTGTATCCGATGCAGAGGCCTCTGAGCCTTACGGTCTGTCTATTCTCTGACATCGTCTTTCCTCCTTTTGAATATTACTGAAGCAATTACAGGTGCACCTATGAGCGCCGTAACGGAGTTTACCGGAAGAGCTCCTTCAAAGCCCGGCGCCCTTGCCACAAGGCTGCAAAGCAGAGCCAGGGCTGCTCCGGCAAGAATGGTTCCGGGTACAAGAACCCTGTGGTCAGAAGTCTTGAATATGGCCCTGCAAAGATGGGGAACGGCAAGGCCTATGAACATGATAGGGCCGCAATAGGCCGTTACAATGGCAACCAGCACGCCCGAATTCAATATTACCAGCGTTCTCGACTTAGATACGTTCAGACCCAGATTGCGGGCATAGTCATCGCCGAGCAACATCAGGTTGAGAGTCTTTACCAGAAGAAAGCTCATCGGCAGCAATACCACCATCATTGAAACAAAAAGCAGCATCTGGTCTCCAGACACCCTTGAAAAAGAGCCCAAACCCCATACAACATAGGCCTTTACGTCTTCTTCTGCGCTGAAGAACTTCAGAACTCCTACTATGGCCGTAACCAGATAGCCTATCATTACACCTATGATGAGGAGGGTTACATTGCCCTTGACTTTTTTAGCTACCCATACAATGAGTGCCATTACGGCAAGTGAACCTATTATTGCTGCAACCGATATGGCTGCATCTCCCATATAGCCCATCCTGCTCAGCGATATTCCTCCTATGGAGCTGGACATCAGCACCACCAGGGCAACACCCAGACTTGCTCCGTTGGAAATACCCAGCACTGAAGGACCGGCAAGAGGATTGCGGAATACCGTCTGCATCTGAAGTCCGGACACCGCCAGTGCGGCTCCGGCCACTATGGCCACCAATGCCTGCGGGAGCCTTGACTTTAAAATAATGTTGGAAAAAATCTCATTTGAGCGGTTTCCAAACAGAATTCCCAATACATCAGCCGCCGGAATCTTCACGCTCCCAAGCAGCAGGTTTGCAACCAGCAGAACCAGAATCAAGACGGCAGTCAATATGAGTTTTCCGCTATTTTTGTACATAGCCCAAAGATACAGCTTTTCTGCCGATAATCCACCAATAACCGAATATCAAATAATTATGCCCCAGACAAACCTAATCCAGATTTCTGACAAAAAATTAACTATATTTGTATTTGACATATTCTAAAAACTTAAATAATGAAAAAATGTAGAATTATAGCGGCGGCCCTTGTACTGGTTTCAGTTTCATTACTGAGCTGCAAGACAAATACTTCAGATGTATTTAAGACCGGAGGGTTTGCAACAGATTCAGTTTCTTACAACTATGGAAAAACCGTGCTTCTTGAACTGAAAGACGGTACTGATTTTCAGCAAGATGAAGTTGCTGACAGTACTGAAATCTCCATCAATGTCCTAGTTGAATATCCTAAGTCAAACGGCAAGAACACAGTGGCCGTCAAGATTATCCGCGATTGGATGAACGAGGAACTTTCTGCCTTCAACAAATATGAGAAAGTATATGACGGAGACCCTGAAGATGCAGAAGCCTTTGTAAAGTTCTATGGCGATTCTTACAAGGAGTTCTTTACCAAGCCCGCCGATTTTCCTGCCCCTGCTCTGTCATACGACATATCAATCATGAAAGAATTTGAAAATGACAAATGTGTCACATACACCTTTCTGATAGACCAGTACCTTGGCGGAGCTCACGGCGGAAGGACATATTTCGGCAAGACTTTCCGCAAGGAAGATGGTAAGGTGTTTGATAACTTCCTAGCCATAAGGGATATAGAAGACAGCGGCCTTGATAGCCTGATTAAAAAGGGTCTTATGGAGTTCTGGAACATTTCAGACGAAGAAGTGCTGTATCAATATACATGGGAAAACAAAGTTTCAAAATACTTTGTGGAAAAGCCTGCTATTTCACCTTGTTTTGTAAAGGACGGTATTCTGTTCTGCTATCAGGAATATGAGATTGCCGCTTATGCAGCAGGCGCTCCGATATTCGTTGTTCCTTACTCAGAAATTGAGAAGTACCTTACACCATCGGCAGCTGACCTTTTGAAATAGGCTCAACTTATTTATATACAGATTATTAATTTAAACTCTTATTTATATGAAGGCAAGACACATTATAACTTCAGCTGTATTTTTCCTTGTAATGCTAATGTGCATTCCGGCCATGGGTCAGGATAGACCTCCGAGAGGAGAAGGCGGCCCTCGCGGTCCAAGGGGCGATTTCCGTCAGATGAGGGCAAGGGCAGTCCTTGAAACAATTTTCAACCGCAAGAGCGTCAGAAAGTACAACGGTGTAGTTGTTCCAAAAGACACTCTGGAAATTCTTGTAAAGGCTGCAATGGCAGCTCCTACAGCCATGAACCGTCAGCCGTGGCATTTTTATGCAACCAATAATTCCGAGATCATTGAAGCGGCTGCTGCATCTCTTGGCAGATCGGCAAACATGGTAAAGGAAGCCGGTGCCTGCATTGTTGTTTGCGGTGTTCCGGAGGAAAGCGACAAGTTCTGGTACGTAGATGCAACCTGTGCAGCTGAAAACCTCCTGCTTGCTGCAGAGGCTATGGGTCTTGGAGCCGTATGGCTTTCGGCTTACCCAAACGAAGAAAGGATGAACTCAATCAATACGGCATTTGGAATACCTGAAAACTATAAGGTGCTCTGCCTGATTCCTGTAGGCCATCCGGCAGGACAGGACAAACCAAAAGACAAGTGGAAACCGGAGCGTTTCCATTTTGACACATGGTAATCTGTAAAAAAAAAGTCGTAAATTACGTGAAATAAGCCTAACTTTGGGTAAAATTAGTATTCACCGTAGAACCTAAACACAATGAAAAAGCTTCTTTTCCTTGTCGCTCTGACACTTGCGTTGTTTTCTTGCAAAGACGCCAAAAATCTTGCAGTCTCCCCCGCAGACTATGACTTCTCAGAAGTATTCACTTACGGCACTCCCTTCCGTCTAGGAATCATCGGTGAGGACTATACCAGGCTCCAGATGCACTATGCTTCTGTAACAAAGAAAGATGCAGAGCACTATGCTGTTACTGGCTATTCAAAGGTAGGGGACAATGTGCAGTTGTTTGAAGGAACCATAGAAATCAAGTCCATACAAAAAGTGGTGCCTGAAGTAGATGATGGCGGAGAAGTGTATTCAGACCATGTTGACAATCACGATGTGTATGTCCTTGAGTGCGATTATGATTTCGGCCAGGCAGACGGAACCTTCTCAGGCCGGAGCATAAATGAAATCTACTTCAAGGACGGCAAAGTCTTTACAGACGATTGCTATGAAGAAGCGGACGGCTATGACAACAACAGCCATATAGGTACCTTCACTCCTGCTAACGGTCCTGAAAGACCTGCCAACTGGTCTGTGTTCCGTGTTCCCGACTCAGAAGAACTCGACCAGGGAGTAGGGGAGTTCGTCCCAAGCGAAAAATTCCGCGACAACGGCTGGGCATCATACTATAACTCCATCTTCAACTACAATGAAGATGACTGGGTGATGGTAGCCAATGCAAGATATGAAGAAGCCCGTAAGTGGTGGGACCCGGAAGAGCCAACAATCACCGCCCAGGGCCCAAGAAACTTGATGGACAGTCCTTTGAAGACTTATGAACCAGATACTTATTTCATTGAGGCCAGTACTCCAAAAGGAGTTTCAACCATCATATTCCCTACAACAGAAACTCCTGAATACGCAGACATAAACTTTGACGGATATAAAGACCTTTACCAGGCGGACGACGGCGGCTATTGCTACCTGTATGATCCAGAACTGAAGGAATTCGTCGAATGTCCTTCCTATAATGACATCCAGTTCAAGGGCTATCTTGCCGTCTTCCCGAGCGAAAAGGTCCTTATGACGAGCCACAGTTTCCTTGAGAAAGGAGAATTCTGGTACTATCTCTACAAATTTGAGGACGGAAAGTTTGTCCAGGCCGGCTCCGTTGTTGAGAAAAACCGCGTCTTATATGAATATGACAAAGACGGCAACCTCATCCATCAGGGTGAGTATCCATCAGACCTTTCAAGGATCTGGGGCCTTTGCTTCGCCGGCTAGTGTCTGAATGCTATGCATGAACCAAAGGTGTCAAATTCGTACTCCTACGTTCAAGCCCTCAATCACATAGTTCTCTGGATATGATTCTTTGGCTTTCTGCTTGATGGCATTGCACCTCGCAGAAAAATATAACAAGTTTGTTACATTTTGGTGAGAAAAATTATATATTTGCGGTGGATTTTGGTGAGACGAAGGCCTTTCGGCCTGAGACTTTAAAAGGGAATCCGGTGAGAAGCCGGAGCAGTGCCCGCTACTGTAATATCCGATCCATCAGGATTTTTGGAAATCTAGCCACTGTTTCACTTGAAATGGGAAGGCCCTCAGGATAGAGTCAGGAGACCTGCCAGAATTCGCAGTTAACACAAGTTCCCGGGCAAGGAACTGGATTAATAATTTTTATCACTATTTTTATATGAGGAAGATTTTACTTTCTTTCGCATGTGTAGTTGCTGGTGTATGCTCAGTCTATGCCCAGAATACTGGAGCAGGCAGCACCGGAAAAGACACTACCTATGCATTGAGGGAACTCTATGTAACTGACTACAATAAGTCTAAGCAGCAGGTTCTCAAGATTGATGTACCTTTAAAGTTCATTCCAGTTGCCGTCTCATCTGTCCAGTCCACGGCTATTGTCAACAGAGATATCTCAGACATACAGGAAGCTGTCAAATTCCTTCCTGGTGTCAGGATCCAGACTTCTTATGGCGCTTTCCAGCAGATGCAGATCAGAGGGTTCGACCATTCTGTCATTATGGTGGACGGAGTCAGGGACGAACGTTCCGCAATTGACAACTCATATCCTTTCATGGACCTTTCTTCAGTGGAGAAGATAGAACTTCTCAAAGGTCCGTCTTCTGTTCTCTATGGCTCGAGTGCAGTTGGTGGTATAATTAATATCGTAAGAAAAGCTCCTTCTGCACAGCAACATCTGTTTGCCAAGATTTCCTATGGCAGCTGGTACACTACCAACGCAAGGATGGCCTTTGGCGGCAGGCTTTGTGGTCCGGTCAATTACCAGGCAAGCTTCAACTACCAGAACCAGGATGGTTGGAGAGATAACCGTATCCGCAGGCTTTCAGGCTATTTTGCCCTTGGCGGGGACTTCGGAAGAAATGACATGGTTGAAGTCAGAGTTGGCGGCGGAAATGATTTCTATGCAACTGAAATAGGACTCCCTGCCCTTATGACCGCAGACATCTACGATGCCACAACCGATAAACTTTATCTGAACAAAAACGATATGCTTCCTGGTTTGGACCGTAAATGGAGATATAACAGCGAGTCTGATGAAATGTACAACCGTAACTGGAATGTTTCTGCAAAGTGGGTTCACAAGTTCAATGACAACCTTAAACTTACAGAGAACATTTCCTACACGAATGATGATATAGACTATTTCTCAACCGAGGAACTGGACTATTTGACCAGCAGCGAGCCTATTTATCCTTGGTATTATGAGTCCAAGCCTGGTGTACGCACTTACATCAGCCTGGATTCTCTCTACTACGGTTATCCTCTGCGATTCTCCCATATGGCAAAGACCGTCAACAACCAGATAGAGCTCAGCGGCAAGTTCCACACAGGAAGTGTTGTCCATAACTTTATGGGTGGAAATACCTTCATTTATCTGGACAGGGTTTCTTATTCAGGTTATCTTTTCGGTTCCAGGGGTGATGATGTCGTAGGTCCCGGACTCACAGGCCACGGAACAGTCTATAACCCTCACAGCATCGGCTGGATGGATACCAAGTTCAGCAAGGCTACTCCTCAGTTCACCAGGATGCTGGGATTTTATTTCCACGATGTGATGGATATTACCAGCAAGTGGAAGTTCATGGTAGCTGGAAGATATGACACATACAGTTTCAAGAGAGCTTCAGGAATAGACGTCATAAACGGCGGCAGGAAATATGGCCACGTGGATTCTGATAAATATTCCAAGCTCAAGACAGGTGCCTTCACTTTTAAGACCGGAGTCGTCTATCTTCCTGTTGAAGACCTCTCACTGTTTGCATCCTACGGCACATATTTCAAGCCGATACGTACTTTCTACAACGATAACACCATATATGTTGACCGTGACGGCAAAATCTTTACACCGGAGGATGGCAAGGAAGTATTCAAACCTGAAAAGGGCGGGCAGTTTGAGATCGGCGCACGTTATGAAATCAGCAGCAAACTCAGGGCCGATTTCTCCCTTTTCCTCATAAACAAATACAACATGACAAGGAACATAGCTTCCAAGGGGGATGTGATAGACGGAGAAACACTTGAAAAGAATGTAGTTGGACAAGTGGGCAAGATGCGTTCCCAGGGTTTTGACGTTGAAGTCTCATACATTCCTATAACTGGAATGATGTTCACCGCAGGCTACGCCTACACAGACGCAAAAGTCAAGGAGATGGCAAAGAACAAGTATATGGACTCTGACGCCACCAAGGGCAAGCAGTATGCAAGAATCCCTAAGAACACCTTCTTTGTAATGGGGGACTATGTGGTTCCTTCCGGAATGCTGAAGGGCCTTGGAGTCAACTTCGACGTGGATTTCCAGGACAAGGTTTACCGCAATGCCACCAATACCACCTGGTTCGATTCATATTGGCTGACCAACATCGGTTTCAGCTACAACCTTAAGAACGGCATAAGGCTCGGGTTGAACATCAAGAACCTTTTCAACGAGAAATATTTCAACCAGTCTCTTGGTAACCAGATGGTTCCTAGCCAGCCAAGAAACTATACACTTTCTGTTCAGTATGCTTTCTAAATACTTGGACAAGATATTCAGGACTGTACACAGGATACTGGGCACATTGCTCAGTATCCTCTTCCTTATGTGGTTTCTCACCGGAATCGTGATGATATACCACAGATTCCCTTCAGCCAGCAAGGAGGAAAAACTTGCCAGGTTTGAGCCTCTTGAATATGGTACTTTGCCATTGGACAGCATTGCCTTGAAAAACGGAATCGGACTGGATTCCGTGCGTTCCGCTTCTTTGTGGCGTTATCTTGGGCAGACACGGTATGAGATTGGCTCAGGATATGGAAACAGGACTGAATTTCTTGCCGACAGCTCTGAGTACAAGGTTCTTGACGAGAAAGAAAGCATATTCCGTGTAGCATCTCTGTGGTGTCCTTCCCCTGTAGAAAAGGTAGATACCCTCTATTCCCTGGAACAATGGATTCCTTTCGGAAGGCTCAAGGAGGATTTTCCGATCTACAAGTTCTATTTCAACGATGGTGACAAGACCCAGATTTACATATCATCAAAGTCCAGGGAAGTCCTCCAGCAGACCACAAGGTCCGAGAGGATCTGGGCTTGGGCGGGAGCAATACCTCATTGGGTGTATTTCACCTGGATCAGGCAGGATGTTGAAGGTTGGAAGTCTTTGATTATCTGGCTTTCCATATTCGGCATTATAATGCTGCTCTCCGGCTTCTGGATGGCTATGCGCTCTTTCCGTATCTCTGCGAGGAAAGGCAATGGACTCAGGAGCCCTTACAAGAAGAAGTGGTACAGGTGGCATCATGTGTTCGGCACTGTTTTCGGGATATTCCTGCTCACATGGATATTGAGCGGCATGTATTCCCTGACACAGATCCCTGAATGGCTTGGGCGTGAGCACAAACACTATGATTCAAGGGTGGCGCTTAACACCGGGATGACAGATTATCAACGATACCGTCTGAGTCTTTCTGATCTTCTAAGCCATAATCCTGGCCGGATTACCAAGGTTGAATGGAAGAGCTTCTCATCCCATCCTTTCTACCAGATACAGCTTTCTGATGGCGAAAGCCAGTGCATAGATGCTTCCGTGCCTCAAAAAACAGAAAATCTTTATCTGGACAGTACTGAGGTTAGAAAGGCTGTCGAGGCTGTGCATCCGGGTGAGGGCGTATCGGTGAACCTGATGGAAGAATATGATAACTACTATCTTGACCTTAAGGGAAAACTGCCGCTTCCAGTATGGAAGATCCGGGTTGACAACAAAGACAGAAACGTTTATTACATAGACCCGTGCAGCGGGAATTCGAGAATTTTTAACACCCATTCAAAGTGGCAGTTCCAACTGTATCAGGGGTTCCATAGCCTCCGGTACAAGATTTTTGACGGCAGAAGGGGAGCGTGGACTGTAGTCATGTGGATTCTGCTTCTGGGTGGAGCGTTTGTCTCATTGACTGGCGTTGTCCTAGGAGTAAAATATGTCATACGCCTTTTCAGCAGGAAAAGACCAGGAAAAA
>CALBPX010000124.1 GCA_937899055.1 uncultured Bacteroidales bacterium | reverse complement strand
GTGGCACGCGAGCTGGGTTCAGAACGTCGTGAGACAGTTCGGTCCCTATCTGTTGTGGGCGTTGGAAATTTGCGGGGGTCTGTCCTTAGTACGAGAGGACCGGGATGGACGCACCTCCAGTGTACCGGTTGTGGCGCCAGCTGCATTGCCGGGTAGCTATGTGCGGTTTAGATAAGCGCTGAAAGCATCTAAGCGCGAAGCTAGCCTCAAGATGAGATTTCCTTACAGGGCCGTGGAAGACTACCACGTTGATAGGATGCAGGTGTAAAGGCAGAAATGTCAAAGCTGAGCATTACTAATCGCCCGAAGACTTCATACGTCAGAAAGAATTTTTCCATACCTGTTGTTTTTCTTTCTCTCAGTCTAATACGCGCAATAACCGCGGAAAGTTATTCAGGTGGCAATAGCAACGGGGATCCACCTCTTCCCATCCCGAACAGAGAAGTTAAGCCCGTTCACGCCTATGATACTGCTATACCAAGTGGGAAAGTGGGTAGCCGCCAACTTCAAAAGGCCTTCAGAGCAAGCTCTGAGGGCCTTTTTCGTTGGCGGCTAAGCCGCTTTTTTTACGCCGCTAACGCGGCGGTTACGGCACTTCGTGCCGGCCTTTGGCTTTTTTAGAAGTGGTTGGCGGCTAAGCCGCTTTTTTTACGCCGCTAAAGAAGGTCGGGACGTAATTTTCGGGTTCTTTGAACGGCCTGCTCATCGAGCCATTGCGCAATCTTGTCGTGATCTCCGCTGAGAAGAATATCAGGCACCCTCCAGCCTTTGAAGTCTGCCGGCCGGGTGTAAATGGGAGGAGAAAGCAAGGAATTCTGGAAACTGTCCGTAAGGGCGGAAGTTTCGTCGGAGAGCGCACCCGGAATCAGTCTGACCAGGGTGTCGGTTATTGCAGCTGCAGCAATCTCTCCTCCGCTGAGCACATAGTTTCCTATTGATATTTCCTTGGTTATAAGATGTTCCCTTATTCTTTGGTCTATGCCTTTATAGTGTCCGCATAGCAGAATGATGTTTTTCATCAGCGACATCCTGTTTGCCATCGGCTGGTCAAACAACTCTCCGTCTGGAGAAAGATAAATGACTTCGTCGTATTTTCTCTGCCGTGTAAGTTTCTTTATGATTTTATAGACAGGCTCTATCATCATGACCATGCCGGCGCCGCCTCCATAGCTGTAATCGTCTGTTTTCTTGTGCTTTCCTGTGGCATAATCTCTGAGGTCGTGGATGAATACAGACACCAGCCCCTTATCTTTTGCGCGCTTGACAATGGAATAATTCAATGGGCTTTCCAAGAGTTGGGGAACACAGCTTATGATATCTATTCTCATTGATCCTTTCTTTCTGTAGGTCTTTTTTGTTCCAGTCCTGTCCATACCTTTTCCGTAAATGTTGCTGATTATTGTTCGCCGACAAAATTAGTGCAAATCCTGCGATATTCAATAATGCAAATAAGTAATGCAAAGTATTGCAAATTTCGTTATATTTGCAGTCCGCCAAGTATAATGTACATTTAATAGGAGTCTAATGGAAGAGAACACCACCGCTTTGAACTCTCAGCAGGAAGCTCAGGCAAAGCAGGAATCATTGCAGAATGAGGTTCAGGCCGAACCTCAGCTTGTAGAGGAATCGCAGCAATCAACTGATATCGTTGATTTTTCTGATATGTCGCTGAACGAGATATTATCTTCATTCGAGAAGATGATTCAGGAAGGCGACCAGCAGAAACTTTACAAATATGCAGAACCACTGAAAGCCGGTTTCTATAAGGTTTTACGCAAGGAAAAGATTGCATCGGGCATGTTTGTGGAGGTAGGAAATCCTGAAAGCCAGAACAATCCGTTTGAAGATATAGAAAAAGCCTTCAAGGATCTGTATGCAAACTACAAATCCTCAAGGGCCAATTTCAATCAGGAGATGCAGGCTAAGCGCGAAGAAAACCTCGCTGAGAAGAACAAGATAATTCAGGAGATTAATTCGCTGATGGAAAAGGCGGAAGATATGAATCATACCATGCCGGCATTCAGGGAGCTTCAGGCAAGGTGGAAGGCTACCGGAAATGTACCTCAGGAAAATGCGCGTGAAATCTGGGACCAGTACAACCGTACAATCGAGAGTTTCTATGATTTCCTCAAGATAAACAGAGAGTTCCGCGAGCTTGACTTCAAAAAGAACCTTGAACTCAAGGAAGATCTCTGCCAGAAGGCGGAGGTTCTGGTAGAGGCCAAGGATCCTGTAAAGGCTTTCAACGAACTTCAGAAACTTCACGAAGAATGGAAGGAAATAGGCCCTGTTTCAAAGGAAAACAGAGAGTCCATCTGGGAGAGGTTCAAGGTTGCCACATCCAAGATCAACAAGCGTCATCAAGACTTCTTCTCAAACCTCAAAGAGGAGCAGAAAGCAAATCTGAAAGCCAAGACCGAAATCTGCGAACTGGCTGAAGAACTGGCTGCTACAGAGGCTTCCGATTCCAACAAATGGAATTCTCTCTCAAAGAAGATGGAGAATCTGCAGGCCAGGTGGAAGAGCATCGGCTTTGCATCCAAGAAAGACAATCAAAAGATATATGACCGCTTCCGTGCTTCCTGCGACAAGTTCTACAACGCCAAGCGCGAATTTTACTCCAAGTTCAAGGATATAATGCAGGAGAATCTGAAGAAGAAGGAAGAACTCTGCGAACAAGCAGAAAAGATCAAAGACACAGAAGATTGGAAGAAGGGAACAGACCAGCTGATCAACCTGCAGAACCAGTGGAAGACCATAGGGCCTGTTGCCAGAAAGCAGTCGGATGCCGTCTGGAAGAGGTTCCGCGCCGCGTGCGATGCGTTCTTTGACAGAAAGGCTCAGCACTTTGGTTCTTCCAACGAGAACTACGAACAGAATCTGGCGGCAAAGAAGGCTTTGCTGGAAGAGATAAAGAACTATAAGAGTTCCGGTCAGGTTTCAGACAAAGAGGCATTGGAAGGCTTCCTTTCCAAGTGGAATTCAATAGGTTTTGTTCCTTTCAAGGAAAAAGACTCCCTGCAGAAGGAGTTGGATGCGGCTCTGGATATTCATTTTTCAGCTATTCGCGATAAAAATGCAGAAAAGAAGATCAGCAGGATTCACAGGCTTATTTCCGAGGCAAAGAACCCTGGCAAGAGCGACCGCGGAATCCGCACCGAACGCGAAAAACTCCTCAACAAGTACCGCAAGCTCGAGACCGACATTGCCACTATGGAGAACAACATGGGCTTCTTTGCAAAGAGCAAGAATGCCGAGCAGATGATAGAAGACATAAAAGCCAAGATAGCTTCTGACAAAGAAGAACTCAAGTCTTTGGAGCAGAAGATCAAAATGATAGATAAGGAATTCTAAGATGCAGAAGAACACTATACTGGGATTTGTCCTGATTGGACTGATTCTCATAGGTTTCAGCTGGTACAATTCGTATAATTACAAAAAACAGGCTCGCGAAGCTTTCGTCAAGGATTCTCTTGCAAGAATAGAGGCTCTCACAAATCCGAGGGTTGCTGATTCTTTGCGGGTGGCTGATTCTATACGGAATGCCGCTTTGGGCATTGTAACGGAACCCTCCGTTGCGGATTCTCTTAAGACTCAGGCTCCTGATTCTATGAAGGCAGGGCAGGCCCCGGCTATGGTTCTGGATTCAGCCCTTGCAGCTGCGCAGACGGCGGAAGAAGAACTTTATACTCTGGAAAACTCAAAACTGAAGCTAACCTTTACTTCTAAGGGAGCTCAGATTAAGGAAGCTCAGATTAAAGGATACAAGACCTACGGCAACGATTCTCTTTACATAATCAAGGAGAACTTGTCCGATATGTCTCTGATCTTTAATACGATGCATGAGGTCAGAACTTCTGAGTTCAATTTCAGGGAAGTTGAGCGGACAGACTCTTCCTTGGTTCTGCGTCTCTTGTTTGCAGACTCTTCCTGGATAGATTTTGCATACCATCTTCCCCAGGACAGTTACAATCTGGATTTCAACATCAGAACAACCGGAATGGCCGGCTTGATGTCTAACGGTGCAAGCGATTTTGACCTCGATTGGGACCTCAAAATTTCCAGATTTGAAAAAGGCTATGACAACGAAAAGAACTATTCCACTGTCAATTTCAGATATCCTGGAGATAAGGATGTGGAAGATCTGGGTATGCGACGGGCTGAAAGCCAGAAGGAAATTCCTACAAAGCTGCACTGGTTTGCTTTCCGTCAGCAGTTCTTTTCTGCAATCCTGATGAACGACGACAACTTTTCCCAAGGCCGTCTTTCATACGCCTTTATGCCGGAAACCGATCCGGATTCGCTCTTGTTTGAATGTAAGGCCTATATGCAGATGAGCTATGGCAGAGATGCCGAAGTTGACATACCTTTGCATTTCTACTTTGGCCCAAACCTGTATAAGGAGCTCAAGAGCTACGGCAACAGTTTTGAAAAGATAATTCCGATGGGCGGAAGCATCATAGGTTGGATAAACAGGGTTGTCATAGTAAATACCTTTGATTTCCTCAGGCGATTCATATCCAACTATGGTATCATCATCCTGATAATGACCATACTTATAAAGCTTGTCCTGTCTCCTCTGACATACAAGTCTTATCTGTCGTCGGCCAAGATGAGGGTTCTCAAACCGGAAATTGAGAAGATTAACAAGAAATATCCGAGGCGTGAAGATGCCATGAAGAAGCAACAGGAAACCATGGCATTGTATCAGAAGACAGGAGTGAGCATGATGGGCGGATGTCTTCCGATGCTGCTTCAGATTCCTATCCTGTTTGCAATGTTCCGTTTCTTCCCGGTTTCGTTTGAGCTCCGTCAGCATCCGTTCCTTTGGGCATCGGACCTCAGCGGCTATGACTCCATATTGGATCTGGGCTTCAACATTCCTATGTACGGAAATCATGTGAGCCTGTTCGCCTTGTTGATGGCAGTGTCTATGTACCTGTTCTCCAAGATGAACATGGATCAGATGCCCAGCAACGGCAGTATGCCGGGGATGAAGGGCATGCAGCTTTATTTCATGCCAATATTCATGTTGGTTCTGTGTAACAATTTCTCGGCCGGTCTGAGTTATTATTACATGCTTTCCAACTTTATCTCAATAGGGCAGAATTGGCTGATACGCAAGTATGCGGTCAACGAAGAGAAACTCTACGCACAGCTCAAGAGCAAGGCAGAGTCCAACAAGGGTAAAAAGAAATCAAAATGGCGCGAAAGGATGGAGCAGATGGTTAAGGAACAAGAGAGGCTTCAGCGCGAAAGACAGAAAAAAAGATAATGAGCATCAAGGAAGAATTGTCAAATCTCAAGAAGGAGATTCCTTCGGGAGTAAGGTTGGCTCTGGTTTCCAAATTTCAGAGCAATGAGGCTATTATGGAGGCCTATCAGGCAGGCCACAGGCTTTTTGCAGAGAGCCGTCCGCAGGAATTTGAAAAGAAGGCTGAGTCTTTGCCGGATGATATCGAATGGCATTTCATAGGCCATCTTCAGAGCAATAAAATCAAGATGGTGGTTCCACACGCAACCTTGATTCATTCCGTAGATACAGAAAAGCTCCTTTATGAGATTGAGGATTTCTGCAAGAAGAACGGTCTGAAAACCAAGGTTCTGCTGGAAATTCACGTAGCCCGGGAAGAAACCAAGCAGGGTTTTACAATGGATGAGGCCGAGGAACTTCTGGAAAAGCTCAGGGAACATCCTTTGGAGTGTGTGACTCTTGCCGGAATAATGGGAATGGCTTCTCTGACCGACGACACTGTAGAAATCCAGAGAGAGTTTTCGCTTCTGTACAGTTTCTATGCAAGAATGAAGCAGCGCCACCTCCAGTGGCCCGAATTCAAGGAACTCTCCATGGGTATGAGCCAAGACTATAAATATGCCATAAGGCTCGGGAGCACAATTCTCAGAATAGGCTCCAAGGTATTTGGCCAAAGACCTGAACAGTAGAGTTTAGATTTCTATATCACATTCAAAGACAAGGGTTGCGGGGCCTGTCAGATAGACATTCCTGAAGCTCTTGTCTTCTGTTATATACTGGGCCTTTACTTCCAGACGGCCTCCGCGTGCGGCCAGTTTGTATGTAAATGTGTTGTCTTTGAGTGTATTGGGCTTTATCCCCTCAGTAAAAGCCGCTATGGCAGAGGCTGTGGAACCTGTACCGCAGGCAAAAGTTTCTGCCTCCACTCCTCTTTCCCAGGTTCTGATTTTGAGGCCGGCAGGGAGAACTTCCACAAAGTTGACATTTGTTCCTCCCTCAAAATAATACCTCCAGTATTTGCCTTTTGTTTCTACCGGGTAGTTGTCCACGTCCTTTACAAACTCCACATAATGCGGGCTTCCGGTGTTCAGGAAATATGATTTCTTTCCGAACTTGGGGCAGCAGGCTACATCGCTCATCTTGAGCCTTACCTTCCAGACCTTGTCTTTTCTGGAAAGAATCTTGGCATTGTGATATCCGTCAATTGCTTCAAATTCAAGATTCTTTATTCCAAGAAAGTCTGCAAACGCCGATATGCATCTTCCGCCGTTGCCGCACATTGAGCCTTCCCTGCCGTCCGAGTTGAAATATCTCATGGAAAAATCATACTTCCGGCTTTTTCCTATGAGCATCATTCCGTCGGCTCCAACTCCGAAGCGGCGGTCGCACAGGCGGTTAATCTGCCTGGTTGTGAGTTTTATGTTTCCCTTGCGGTTATCGATGCAGACAAAATCGTTACCCGCCCCCTGGAATTTGTAAATGTGCAGCTTCATATTGATTAGTTTTGATTATTCAGTTCTTCTGCCATTGCCCTTGCTACCTCAACCGAGGCTCCGCCACCTCCGAGCATACGGTGCACTTCTGTATAGTCTTTCTTCATGGCATCTGTGTAGGCTTTGTCTTCCAGCAGCCTGTGAAGTTCGGCCGTAAGATTTTCGGAAGAGGATTCATATTGCAGCAGTTCTTTAAATATGAACTTTCCGGCAATGAGGTTGGCAAGGCTTATGTATTTGAGTTTCTTTATGTTGACAAGAGCCTTTGCAATGATATAAGAAACGTAGCTGGCTTCGTAGCAAACCACCTGCGGCACTCCTATCAGGGCCGCCTCCAACGATGCGGTTCCGGAATTTATGATGGCGGCATCGGAATGTTTCATTATTGGATAGGTCTGACCGTAGATTATAGGAAGGCAGAAGTCCGAAGGACGCCCGCCGGCCTTTTTGAAGTGTCTGTCTATGACTTTGTTGTAATAATCTACAGGTACAGAGGGAGCTGCGGCCAGAAGGAATTTCCGCTCCGGAAAGTTTTTGATTACATCCAGCATCCTGGGCAGCGTATATTTTATCTCGCTCCTTCTGCTGCCAGCCAGCAGGGCTACAAAACTTTCATCTGAATTGAAGTCCTGTCCGCTTTCAGAAGAAATCCTGTTGCAGAATGATTCTTTGCTTTCCTTCATGTACGGGTTCTGTTCTACACTGTCGAGCAGGGGATTGCCGCGGTAAACGGCATCTATGTTCCACCTGCGTTTGAAATAATCTACCTCAAACGGAAATATGATGAACAGCTTATCTACATACATCTGAAGCCTCTTGCCGCGGCTTTCTTTCCAGGCCCAGATTTTTGGAGCAATGTAGTAGAATACTCTGAATCCTTTGTTTTTTGCAAATTTGGCAATCCTGAAATTGAACCCCGGATAATCTATCAGAACTACAACATCGGGGTTGAAGGCCAGGATGTCCTGCTTGCATTTTTTCAGGTTGCCGAAAATCTTGCCGAGCTTCAGGAATACCTCAAAGAAACCCATCACTGCGGTGTCTTTATAGTGGCTGACAAGTTCCCCGCCGGCCTCTTTCATAAGGTCTCCGCCCCAGCATCTTACGGTGCAGCCCGGGTCGGCAGCCTTAAGGCCCTTTATGAGGTTGGATCCGTGCAAGTCTCCAGAAGCTTCGCCTGCAATGATAAAGTATTTCATCGCGATAAAAATATTGAAAGGGAATCAGAATTTCCAAAGGTTTTCCAGACGGCTCTTTTCTCTGTAGGAAGTGGAATCTACCAAGTGCGGCACAACGGTTATATAGCCCTCTTCCATAAGAGTGTGGTCTCCTTCAACGTCCGTGGCCTTGTCCAGGAATTCTCCGCTGATCCAATAGAAGGGTTCGCCGTGCGGTGTGGCATATTCTTCAAACTCATTTATCCACATTCCATCTCCCTGATGGGCAAACATTAAGCCTTTGATATACTGAGGCTGAATGTTAGGGAAGTTGATATTCAGATAAATGCCCTTCTGTGGGGGATATTCCATATAGTTGCCTACAATCTTGAAGAACCATTTTTCTATGGCCGAAAAATCCGCATCCGGATCATGAGTGTCTATAGAAAGTGCTATGGCCGGAACTTCATAAATCGTAGCTTCTGCAGTAGCCCCCAGGGTTCCTGAATAAACGCTTGCCGTAGAGGCATTTGAGCCGTGGTTTATGCCCGAGAACATAAGGTCTGGTTTCCTCTCCCTTGAAAACACCTTGTTCATTGCCATTTTTACGCAGTCTGCAGGAGTGCCTGTGAAGCTGTAAATGGTTATTTTGTTCCCCGATGCCGTTACTCTTTCCTCTTCTTTATTGAAGAACAACGGTTTGCCCATGCTCAGAGCCGCACTCATTCCGCTCTGCGGAGTCTTGGGCGCAACAGCTGTTACATTACCTATCTGACTGCAAAGGTTCACCAATGTCTTCAACCCCTTGGAAGTGTAGGAGTCGTCGTTGGTTATCAGAATTTCCAGTTTCTTTTCCATATATGGCAAAGATAGCAAAATATAGGTTGGAAAATACCAAAACATAAACTAACTTTGCCGGGTTGAAAATTCTAATAAATAATTATCAATATGAGTAAGATTAAAGTTGGTATTAACGGTTTCGGCCGCATTGGCCGTCTGGTTTTCAGAGCCGCACAGGAAAGGGATGACATCGAGATAGTTGGAATCAACGATCTTCTGGATGTGGACTATATGGCCTACATGCTCAAATATGACACTATGCATGGTCAGTTCAACGGAACCATCGAGGTTAAAGACGGAGCTTTGGTTGTTAACGGCAAATCTATAAGGGTTACTGCAGAAATGGATCCTGCAAACCTTAAGTGGAATGAAATAGGTGCCGAGTATGTCGTTGAATCTACAGGTCTGTTCCTCACTCGCGAAAAAGCCGAGGCACACATCAAGGCAGGTGCCAGGAGAGTGGTTATGTCCGCTCCTTCAAAGGATGCTGTTCCTATGTTCGTATGTGGCGTAAACACCGATGCTTACGCAGGTCAGGACATTGTGTCCAACGCATCTTGCACAACCAACTGCCTGGCTCCGATAGTAAAGGTTCTCAACGACAATTGGGGCGTTAAGGAAGGTCTTATGACAACAGTTCACTCAGCCACCGCAACCCAGAAGACCGTTGACGGTCCTTCCAAGAAAGACTGGAGAGGCGGACGTGCTGCCGGCGGCAACATCATTCCTTCGTCAACCGGTGCTGCAAAGGCTGTAGGAAAGGTTATTCCTGAACTCAACGGCAAGCTTACCGGAATGAGCATGAGGGTGCCTACACTTGACGTATCTGTAGTTGACCTTACCGTAAATCTGGAAAAGCCCGCAACTTACGAGGAAATCTGCGCAGCCATGAAGAAGGCCTCCGAAGGAGAGCTCAAGGGCATCCTCGGATATACTGAAGAGGCGGTTGTTTCTTCAGACTTCCTCGGCGACAAGCGTACTTCCATCTTTGACGCAAAGGCCGGTATCCAGATTACCCCTACATTTGTAAAGGTTGTGTCCTGGTACGACAACGAAGTTGGCTATTCCAACAAGGTTCTGGACCTGATCAAGGTAATGAGCCAGAAGTAAGACCGGCTGGCAACGCCGCAAGGCAATGTTCAAGTAAGATGAGAGGAGCTGTACAGGCTCCTCTTTTTTTTTGTATATTTGCCACGGGTGTGCCCTGCCGCAGCCCAGATGATAATATTTAGAAGATGTTGCTTAAGAGAAAAATATCCGTAGGGTTTGTGATTCTCGGATTCATCTTGCTGCTTTCCAGTCTGATAGCTATTTTTGAATTTGTAAAAATGCGCCGGACCGTAGGAAAGGTTGTGACGGATGACATCGTGAGCATAAACACCACAAGAAAGCTGTTGGATATGGCCGACCAGTATAATTTTGAACTCCTGAGTACCATGGGAGACTCAACTTATACGGACATTACAACGATGCCCACCATCAGTGACGATGACAAGTTCATTGATACGCTTCTGAGTATCCGCAACCATTTCAAGACAGTTTCCGAGCGTCAGGTGGCAGACTCAATACGCTATGCATACGTGGTTTATGCACACATGCTGGAAGAGGCCAAGGGAGTGTGGAACGCCCCCAGATACCAGACCAAGAAAGACTGGTACTTTGAGAGAATGTATCCTGTCTATACCAAACTCAGGTCATATATCAAGGATCTCAACTATTCTTCCCAGAAAGCTCTCAAGAATAATTCCGACGAACTTTCAGAAGGGTTCTACCGCAGCCTGATGCCGTGCGTAGTGGCCGTGGGTATAGGAATTCTGCTGCTGTTCCTGTTCAACTACTATCTGAATTTCTATTTCTTTAACCCAATGGTCAGAATCAACCGGGCCCTGCGCAATTACAAGCTTACGCGTAAGACCTACGATGTGAGCATAGAGTCTGACGACGAAGTTGAGGAACTAAACGAAAATGTCAAGGACATTGTCCGTGAACACAAGGCCCTTACCAAAAAACAGCAGCAGTAAATTTCGGCAGGAATTATGAATATCAATTACATATCAAGAAATGTGGGTATTGCGTTGGTACTCAACGCCGCCTTTATGTTCTTGAGTGTTATTGTGTCTCTTTGCTATGAGATGGACGATGCCTTCTCTCCTCTGTTTCTTAGCGGTGTAATAACTCTTGCCTCCGGCGCTTTTCCATTGGTTTTTGTCAGGGAAGTAGGAACGGTAACCCTTAAGGAGGGCTTTTTTACAATAGTTCTGACTTGGCTTCTGGTTTGCGTATTCGGGTCTTTGCCCTATATACTCTGGGGCGGTGATTTTTCTGTAATAGACGCTTGGTTTGAAAGTGTAAGTGGTTATACCACAACTGGTTGTACTGCCCTCAGCGATGTTGAGGCGCTTCCGCACAGCCTTTTGTTCTGGCGTACATCAACTCATTACATAGGCGGTTTGGGAGTTGTGGTGTTCATGATTATTGTCCTGCCAAACGCCCGTTCAACTTTTGGGCTGAGGCTGTCTTCGTTGGAGATGGGAAACCTTTCCAAACAGAACTACAAGTTCAAAGTTATGGAGACGGCCCGTATAATAATACTTGTATATCTTGGGCTTACGGTATTGCAGACTCTTTGCCTGACATTGGCCGGCATGGACTTTTTTGATGCGCTCAACCATTCAATGTCCATTGCAGCAACGGGAGGATTCAGCACCAAGAACAATTCTGCGGCGGCGTTTGCATCTCCTGCCGTTGAAATCATAATGATAGTGTTCATGTATGTGTCAGGCCTGCATTTTGGCCTCATATACCTCTGTTTCAGAACCAGAAGCCTGAGAATTTTCAAGGATCCGGTAATCAGGTTCTACTCTCTGGTGCTCTTGGGTTCAATAGTTCTTACAACATTCAGCCTGCTTTCAGGCGGCACGGAAAGGAATTTCCTTACCGCACTCAGGCACAGTGCCTTTATGAATGTTTCGGCTGCATCCACCACCGGTTTTGCAAATGCCGAAACCCTTCACTGGCCGGTTGCTGCGCTTCTGATATTCTTCTACCTTGCTTTTCAGGGAGCTTGCAGCGGCTCCACTACGGGAGGTGTGAAGGTAGATCGTATATGTGTGAGTTTCAGCTCTATAAAGGCAAGGCTTAAACGCAATCTCCATCTCAACGCCATAATTAAGCCAAGAATAGGCAACCGTATTCTCAGCGGAGAAATCATAGGCGAAACAAATCTTTATCTGGTGTTCTTCATGTCTTTAATCTTTGTAGGATCAATATTGCTTTCGGCTACAGGTCTGGATCTTAAGACATCGGTGACAACATCATTGGCCTGCACTGCAAATACCGGTCTTACCTTCGGCAGCCTGAGTTCCTTTGGCAATTATGAGAGTTTTCCGGTGGTAAGCAAAATCATCTACACTGTTGAGATGCTGCTCGGCCGTCTGGAAATTTATCCGGTATTGGCATTCTTTGTAATAAGGCGTTGGAAATGAGTGCTTTTTCCGATTTCCTCACTTCCAAAATGGTGGAAAAGTTGGATATGCAGCCCACTGCCTGCCAGAGCGCCTTGTTTTCCAAGCTGGGAGCCTTTCTGACTTCCAATTCCAAAAAAGAATTTCTGATGATGGTTTCCGGCTATGCAGGAACCGGAAAAACCTCTGCAATTGCCGCCTGCATAGCTGTTCTCAAACAGCTGGGAATGAAATATGTGCTTCTGGCGCCAACCGGACGTGCGGCCAAGGTTCTTTCCGGCTTTACGGGCGAAAAGGCCAGCACCATCCACCGCCACATCTACAGGATGAAAACCAAGGAAGACCCCATGGGTTCTTTCACTCTGGATTTCAACAAGGCCAATGACACCGTATATTTTGTGGATGAGGTTTCTCTGATTTCCAGCGGAGACGGTCAGGACTCCATCTTCGGCAGCGGCAATCTTCTGGACGACCTTCTGAAATTTGTAAGGCAGTCTTCATCCAACCGCCTTGTCCTGATAGGAGACCCTGCCCAGCTACCTCCGGTGGGTCTGGATATCAGTCCGGCTCTGGATGCACAGTATATGAAACGCTATTGCCCAGACCTTGTAACAGCCAGTCTTACAGATGTTGTAAGGCAGGCCCAAGGTAGCGGCATCTTGGTTAATGCCACCAATTTACGCCGGCAGATAGAAGACGGCGACCTGTGTCCTCCGGTTTTTGATACATCGTCTTTTACAGATATAACGGCAATTACAGGAGGGAGCCTGATAGAGGATCTTCAGGATGCTTATTCAAGATATGGGGCGGACGAAGTGGTTGTACTGTGCCGAAGCAATCAGCGTGCAAACCGCTACAACAACGGTATTCGCAGCCAGGTGCTCTTTCTGGAGGAGACTCTCTGCAGGGGCGACCGTCTGATGGTGGTAAAAAACTGCTATCAGTTTTCTGGCCAGAGCCAAGACTTTGACTTCATAGCAAACGGAGACATGGCAAAACTTGTAAGCATATCCCGACATAAAGAGCGTTACGGCCTCCATTTTGCCAATGCAACCCTTGCCTTTCCGGACTACAACGATACCGAGGTGGATGCCAAGGTCATACTCGATACCCTGTACAGCAAGACCGCCGCTCTGGACGCAGATTCCCAGAGAACTCTTTTTGAAGGGGTATTGGCTGATTATCAGGATATCAAGTCAAAGAGCAAACGCTACAAGGCAGTCAGGGAAGACCCATATTACAACGCCCTTCAGATAAAATATTCCTCTGCAATTACATGTCATAAGAGCCAGGGCGGCCAGTGGCGTTGCGTTTTCATAGACAACATCCTGTGGAGAGACGATATTACAATCGACGATAAAAAATGGCTCTATACTGCGCTTACCCGTGCGCAGGAAAAGGTCTTTTTGGTTAATTTTGACAGCAAGTACATAAAACAAAACAAGTAATACTTTTCAGATATGAAATATGCTAAGAACCTGCTCCTTGTCCTGACGGTCATCCTGACCGCATCAGGCATTGATGCCCAGAAAAAGAATCTGACACTTGAGCAGATTGCAGGCGAAAAGTTCCCTGCCGCCCTTTCCGTCTATGCCATGCCTCCGCAGTGGACAGACAATCAGAAGGTAACTGTACAGACCCTCAACCTTTCGGATTATTCCAGAACCAACCGGCTGTATGACGTAAAAACCGGAACCTTTGAGGATTACAAACCGGAAAGAGGCCCCGCAAGAGCAGATAACAAAGCCCTTATGGAGGATGCCAAAAAGGCAATTCAGGAAATAGGCGGAAACGGACAGTTGGCCAACCCTACCTATAGCCCCGACGGCAAAACGCTGGCATTTACCTACAACGGAAACCTTTATGTGTATGACAGGGAAAGCGGCAAGGCTAAACAGCTTACATCAGACGGTTCGGATGTAATTCTGAACGGCCGCGCATCCTGGGTTTACTATGAGGAAATCCTGGGCCGCAGTTCTCAGTACAAGGCCTATTGGTGGGCTCCGGACAGCAAGAGCATAGCCTTTTACCGTTTTGACGACAGCGAGGTTCCTATGTTTCCTATCTATGACCCGTCCAAGGCCAAGGACCAGATTCTTGCCACGCACTATCCCATGAGCGGCGAAAAGAATCCGGAGGTGCGGATAGGGTTTGCCGACATAGAAACCGGCAATATCGTCTGGGCCGATTTTGACAGCAAAGAAGACCAGTATTTTGGAATTCCGTTCTGGAACGCGGAAGCCAGCCGCTTCATAGTTCCCTGGATGCCAAGGGTTCAGCAGGATCTGATATTCTACTCGGTAAACCCTTCGGACGGTTCCAAGGAGGCAATATACAAGGAACATCAAGACAGTTGGATAGACTGGCCGGAGCAGATGCTCTTTGACGGAAACGGATTGTATATGGTCAGAGATTTTACACTTTGGGAGCAGATTTACTACCTGTCTTTTGACGGCAAGATAAACCGCTGCCTTACCGAAGGCCGCAACTGGGACATAAAGCTCCTGAAGATAGACCCCAAAAAGCAGGAACTCTACTTTACATCCAAGAAGGAAATCAGCACCAGGGTAGATATTTACAAAGTAGGCATCAAGAAAGCCAAGACTACCAGGATATCCACCGGAGACCTTTCTTATTCTTCCATTCAGCTCAGCGATGATTTCAAGTATGTTGCAGCCCTCTGCTCAAATGCCAAGACTCCTACCAAGGCGGTTCTGCTGCCGACCGATGGCAGCGGCCGTATGACGGTACTTTCAGACAGCAAGACTCCGGAGTTCGATGACTGGACGGTTGCCCTTCCTGAAATGGTATATATCACCACTCCGGACGGTTACACCATCCCAGGTAAGATAACCCTGCCCCTGAATTTTGACCCTTCAAAGAAATATCCGGTAATAATCTACATGTACGGAGGCCCAAACACTCCGGTTGTAGCCGATACCTGGAGCCAGATATCGTTCAGCAACCAATGGTGGGCAAATCAGGATGTGATACAGTTCAGGATGGATCACCGCGGAAGCGGGCACTGCGGAAAAGAAGGCTGCAACTTTATGTATCGCAACTTCTTCAGCATAGAAATCAAAGACTTCATAGAGTGGGCCAAGTACCTCAGAAGCCTTCCTTATGTAGATGCGGACAAGATAGGCATCAACGGGTTCTCCTATGGAGGAAGTATGGCAACTCTGTGCGTAACAGAAGGTTGTGAGTACTTCAAGTACGGTATAGCAGGAGGCGGAGTGTATGACTATATGCTCTACGACACTCATTATACAGAGCGTTTCATGGATACTCCTCAGCGCAATCCGGAAGGCTACAGACGCACCGTCATGGCCGACAGAATCAGAAATTCGGGCTACAGGGGCGATTCCACCAACTACCTGATGCTCACTCATGGAGCGGCAGACGACAATGTGCATATCCAGAACACTATGAGCCTTGTTCTGGAACTTCAGAATATGGGCCGTCAGTTTGATCTGATGATTTACCCCCGTCAGCTTCACGGATACCGTGGAAAGCAGGGCAGTTTCTCAAATTACAACGACATCCGGTTCTGGTACCGCCATCTGCTTGGAAAAGAAGTGCCTGAGGTTCTTGCCAAGGCATATTCCGATAATGACTGAGTCTTTCAGCTGCCGAGGAACATTACCGCATCTTTCAGGAGTTCTATAATCAGCGATGCTGCACTTGCGGCCAGGTTTCCAAGATGAGGAACCCAGCCAAGCGAGGCCGACAGTGCCGAACATACTACGGAAAGAGTGACAAGCGGTGCCACCGCAACATTTGAAAGCAAGAAATTCCCGCTTATTTTGCCAAAGTAGAGCAATATGAGCGGGAATGTTGCAATCTGACACGAAATGGAAATTCCGCAAAGTTTCAACCCTCCACCCAAGACTCCGGTCAAGGCGCTGCGGAGGCTGTGGACCTTTGCTCCGGGCCTGGTTTTCAGAACAGTATCTATACTCTCTCCGATGGCCGGATAGATGAAGACTATGCCGCATACCGCCATGAACGACAGCTGAAAACTAATGCTTTCCACCGCCGCAGGATTGAACATGGTTATTGTCATGGCAGCAATCAGAACCGGCCCCAACCTGTCTTTTCCGCTGGAGGCCAGTTCCGTAATCTTCCATACGGCAAGCATGATGCAAGCTCTTGATACAGACGGAGAAAGACCGGTGCATACGGCGTATGCAAAAATGAGTGCTATGCTTGCCACAGTAGCCCAAAGTCTGCTCCTGTGGCTGAATTTCAGAAAAGACATCATAAAGCACACCAGAGTCCAGATTATGCCCACGTGCATACCCGAAAGTGCCAGAGTATGACTTACTCCGGCGTTTCTGAAGGCAGCTTTCAAGTCCTTGTCCAGGCCACTTTTATCGCCGAGCAGAAGAGCATTGGCAATGGGCAGGGCTTCTTCAGTTACGGTTTTTCCCAGCCGTTCCTTTACAGCGCCTCTGGCTGTGGAGGCCCACCTGTCTATTCCGGCTTCTATTTTCTTTGCCAGCGGCTGTCCGGAGCTGCTCAGGCTCAGCATCCTTCTTTCGGCGCCGAAGAAAAAGAATGCAATGCAGCACAGCAGAACAAAAACCGTCCTGTGTTTCCTGAAAAGGCCGACGGCGGCAACAAAAACCGCATAGCTCAGAAAAGTAAAGGATGCCTGGCTTTCAGATAAAACAAACCCGGGAAAGAAGACTCCTCCCACAGCCGCCCCCAGAAGAAAGCAAAGAGTTACCGCCACGCCCAACCTCTTCATATTCAAATAATTTATCCTTGGCTCAGCAAAGATAGCATTAATTCAAATCAACAGTACAACTTTCAGGGGCTAAAAATTATTAAATTTGCATGATAGCAACAGAACAGACAATAAACACATAAATTCAGAATATGATAATACTGGTTTTAAACTGCGGCAGTTCTTCTATCAAGTACCAGGTGCTGGATATGAAGGGCGAAACTGAACATTCTCTGCTGGCTAAAGGACTGGTGGAGAGGATAGGAATGGAAGAAGGCGATATAACTCACTCTGTTCCGGGCAAAGACAAATTCAAGATTCATAAACCTGTAGCAGACCACACGGAAGGCATCAAGGATGTGCTGGCGCTGTTGGTTGATCCTGAGCACGGAGTACTGCGTTCTCTGGATGAAATAGAAGCTGTAGGCCACAGAGTTGTGCATGGTGGCGAGTACTTTACCCAGAGCTGCATAATAGACCAGAGAGTAAAGGACGGCATAGACAAATGCTCGGTTTTGGCACCGCTTCACAATCCGGCAGGTCTTTTGGGAATAAATGCTGTAGAAAGCATACTTCCAAAGGTTCCTCAGGTAGCAGTGTTCGATACCTCCTTTCTTCAGACAATTCCTTCATACGCATACACTTACGGTCTTCCTTACGAGTATTATGAGAAAGACAAGATCCGCCGTTACGGCTTCCACGGAACCAGCCACCGCTATGTGTCAAAGGTGGGAGCAGAACTTGCGGGGTTGGACTACAACGACAGTAAAATCATTACCTGCCATCTTGGAAACGGCAGCAGCGTAACGGCCGTAAAGAACGGAAGGGCCGTAGATACTTCTCTGGGAATGACCACAATAGACGGTCTTATCATGGGTACCAGATGCGGAGCCCTGGACCCTGGAGTTGCCTGCTACATCATGAAGAAATACAACCTCTCTGCCGACGAACTTGAGAAGATACTTACCAAGAAGAGCGGCTTTGTAGGAGTATCTGGAATTTCCTCAGATGCAAGAGACCTTGAAGAAGCCTCCGCAAGGGGCGACCAACGTGCCAAGCTCACCCTGGAAATTTTCCGTTACGGGCTGCTGAAGTTTGTGGGAGCCTTTTCGGCTGCAATGGGCGGAGTAGATCTGATAGTATTTACCGGAGGAATAGGGGAGAACGACCCCAGAACCAGAGCCTATATCGGGCAGAAATGTGCATATCTGGGCATAGACTTTGACAACGAGGTTAACGACGGCCTGAGAGGCAAGAGTGCAATTCTTACAAAGAAAGACAGCAAGGTAAAGGTTGCGGTGGTAACCACCAACGAGGAACTCGTAATTGCCACAGACACTATGAAACTTGTACGGATGTAGTTTGCCAACTGTTTGTAAATTAATAAATATTGCGATATGAAAACCTTTGATGAAGTATATGAGCTTTTGAAGGCCAGCCCCAAGAGAAGGCTTGCCGTTGCATGGGGTGTTGACAACCACTCCGTTTGCGCAGCCAGTATGGCAATTGATGCAGGTTTCTGCACGGCTACCCTTTTTGGCGACCGCAAGATGATTGAGGATGTCTGCCAGAAGGAAAACATAGACATAGCAAAGTTTACCGTAATGGATATTCCGGCCGAGCAGAAGGCTATCCAGGCCGCAGTTTCGGCAGTACACAACGGAGAGGCCGATGTGTTGATGAAGGGGCTTTGCTCTACCGACAAATATATGAGGGGGATACTCAACAAGGAATGGGGTCTGCTTCCTCCTAAGGCCGTCTTGAGCCACATTTCGGTGATGCAGCATCCCAACTATCCTAAGTTCTTGGTATTCGGCGATATGGCCGTTATTCCGCTGCCCGACTTTAAACAGAAGACAAAGATTCTGACATACATTGTAAACGTTTGCAAGTCGTTGGGCGTTGCCTGTCCCAAGATTGCTGCAGTAGCAGCAACCGAGCAGATGATGGACACCATGCCGGCCTGCGTGGAAGCCGCCATGCTTGCCAAGATGGCCGACCGCGGTCAGCTGCCAGGCCTTGTAGATGGTCCTCTGGCTCTGGATGTTGCGCTTAACAAAGAGGCTGCTGCAATCAAGAAGCTCAAGAGCGAGGTTGCCGGCGATGCAGACGGACTGCTGTTCCCCAACATCGAGAGCGGAAATGTATTCTACAAGTCCAACACCATGCTGGTTCCGGGAGTAAGAACCGCAGCATTTGTGGCAGGAGCAAGCGCTCCGTGCGTCCTTTCTTCCAGGGCCGACAGCATAGATACCAAACTCAATTCAATAGCATTGGCTTGCCTTCAGGTGAAGTGAAAGTTTACAACCTTGCCATAATAGGCGGAGGAGCTGCAGGACTTATGGCAGCTGCCTGGATTACAAAACAATACAGAGGGAGCAAAGACGCTCCTTCTGTGTTGCTTTTGGAAAAAATGCCACGCTGCGGCCGTAAGATCAACATTACCGGAAAGGGCAGGTGCAACCTGACCAACACCAGGATGTGGGACGAATTTTCGCCTCACATTCACCCAAACAGCCAGTTCTTCAAGAACTCCTTCTACGGCTTTTCATCTGCCGATACCATGGATTTTTTCAGGTCCATAGGGCTTGAACTTACGGTGGAGCGTGGCCAGAGGGTTTTTCCCAAGAGTATGCGGGCCATGGATGTCACCGATTCTCTGGTAGGTTTTATAGGCAGTGAGGGCATAGTTGAGATGCGTACATCTGTTCAGGTAACTTCCGTAAAGAAGACTCTCAGTTATTCGGAACTGTTTGAGATAGAGTGCGTAGCAGACGGCGGCGGTTCTTCCGGACGGCAAGTTTTGCTTGCAGAAAAGCTGCTTGTGACAACCGGAGGGTTGTCATACCCATCTACCGGAAGCAGCGGAGACGGCTATGACTTTGCAAGGTCGTTCGGGCACAGTATTGTACAATGCAGGCCCTCGCTGTGCGCCCTGACACCGGTGGGTTACAAAGAAAACGACGGAACTCTGACCAAGTTTGGAAAATCTCTCAAAGGGTTGCAGCTCAAGAATATATCTCTTGCGTTGGCGGTTGGGGGCAACATAGTTCAGGAAGAGTTCGGCGAAGCCGATTTTACCGACGGCGGCATTGAGGGTTCGCTGGGCTTCCGCCTGAGCCGCAGGGCGGTGCAGGCAATGGACAACTGCCAGAAGACTGCCCTGATTATGGACCTCAAACCCCAGCTGAGTAAGGAGCAGTTGGCCTTGAGAATCACCCGCGAAGCCGCATCGGGGAACAATACAGTAAGATACCTGCTGTCAAAACTTCTTCCGAGGCAGCTGATTCCGGCCTTCCTTACGCTTAATCCCCAACTGCTTCAGATGCATGGCAAAGAGGCTGCAAACCTCCTTCCTGAGCTTCTTAAATCGCTGAGATTCAATATTGCATCATACATAGGGTTTGAGCGTTGCGTGGTTACAAACGGGGGAGTGAGCCTCAAGGAAGTTTCTCAGAAAACAATGGAATCAAAGCTTGCAAAGAACCTTTACTTTGCAGGAGAAGTGCTGGATTTGGACGGCGATACCGGAGGATATAACCTTCAGATAGCATTTTCTACGGCGGTTGCTGCCGCACAGAATGCCGTCAGGAGTGGAGAGCAATGGTAAAGTCTTTGTAGGATAGGTCAAAGACCCTGTCTGGCTGAATTTCAAATGCTTGGATATCTTCAAGTTCCAGAATTACGGCATCGCCGATTCTGAGCGTCATGTACTGCGAAGCCCTCTGAAGGGCCGAATCAAAAAACTCAAATCCCTCATAAGGGCCGTCTCCGTCTGTCTTTGTTGTATGGCTGAAAAACATGCTCCGGTCCAGGATGTTGCCTTCGTTTACATCAAATGTGCACAGATGCACTCCCCAACCGCACTCCGAATAATGACGCCAGGCATAGTCCGGCCTCAGCGATTTACCTGTCCTTGAGATTTTTACATAGACAAACGGAATTGCTCTCAGAGTTTCTATTCCGTCCGGAATAAAATAGTCCAGACTTCCTGTATGAGGGTCCGGCCGCCCCAG
>CALBPX010000123.1 GCA_937899055.1 uncultured Bacteroidales bacterium | reverse complement strand
ACAAGGAAGGTATGAAAAGGCGTGATGAAAAAGCAAAAATATTTTTGGTTTTCTCAAAAAAGCAGTATATTTGCAGTGCTTGAATCCGCCACGCTTCCCACTTGAACAGCGTACCAGGGCGGAACTTTTATTTTATATAGTATGGAATACACTAAGACTGCTAAGAGCATCACAGACCTCATCGAGATGCTACACGAGAGGGGACTTACCATTTCAGACGTAGGTAAGGCCCAAGATTTCTTCCAGAAAGTTTCCTATTTCCGTATAGCCGCCTACCTTCGCCCGTTGGAGCAGGATAAGGAGACACATATCTATAAACCGGGTAGCACTTTTGAATCGGCCGTTGCTCTATACGAGTTTGACTCTGCTCTCCGGATGTTGGCCTTCTCCTGCATCCAGACCATAGAGATTGCCTTGCGGTCCAGAATGATTCAGGTCTTTACGGAACAATATGGCCCATTTTGGTATTCCGACGAGCGCCTTGTCAATAATAAATTCAACCATGTTGAAAACATAAGCAGCCTGGTTCAGGAACTCGACCGTTCCAAAGAGGAATTCATCAAAGACCACTATCTTAAGTATGGCAAGGAGAGTTTCCCTCCCGCATGGAAGGCATTGGAGCTGGCTTCCTTCGGCAATTTGACCAAGTTCTATTTCAACTTCTCGGACAATAAGGTCAAAAAACAGATAGCGCGCTCCTTCGCAATCCCTCAACATGAGGTACTTGAGAGTTGGATGCGTTCCATAGGTGGTCTTCGTAACTGCTGTGCCCATCATAATCGTATATGGAACAGAAACTTGATGGATAGCCCACAGCTTCCTCGGAAATTGAGCGGACTTTGGCTCTCTGATTTCAACTTCCCAACATTCCGGCTTTATGCCGCTCTATCCTGTATGGTTTATTGGCTTAATGCCGTTCAACCGGAAAACACCTTTGTCAAGGACTTCAAGACCCTCCTTGCTGCCCATCCCGAGGTGGATGTCAATGCGATGGGCTTCCCGGCCACCTGGAAGAATGAGCCGCTGTGGAAATAAACGCGGACATTTTAAGACAATAATCAAAACATAACTGCATCCAAGTGGAGCTGCCGGTCCAGCTAATCGGCAGAGTATAAGCATTTTAAGCCTTTTTTGCTTATACGGGTCCAGTTGAATGAC
>CALBPX010000122.1 GCA_937899055.1 uncultured Bacteroidales bacterium | reverse complement strand
CCAGCCGGAAGGCCCGAGCTCAGCGCAAACAGCACAAACCGCTGCCGAGCCACAGGCGCAGCCTCAGCCTCAGCCACAAGAGAAGGCAGCAGGTTTTGCCGTGCCGCGCATTAGCGAGGAGGAGACAACACAGAAACCCGCAGAGACCCAGCCGGAAGGCCCGAGCTCAGCGCAAACAGCACAAACCGCTGCCGAGCCACAGACGCAGACGCAGCCTCAACCTGAGAAGGCAGCAGGTTTTGCCGTGCCGCGCATTAGCGAGGAAGAGACAACGGAACAACCCACCATCGCTGAGCCACAAAAACCAGCATTTGCATCAGCCCTGAGCATCAGCGGCCTGATAAACGAGCAAGAGGCAAACAAGGCCCAACCGCAGAAGCCTCTGGACTTCATGGGCCCATCCACCGTAAAGCCTATAACACAGCAAGATGTAGCAATAGCCTGGAACAAGATGGCCACCTACTTTGAGCAGAAAACCCCCGCCCTCAAAAGGTTCATTGCCGCCCTCAAAGAAGCCCGGCCGGTTCTGGAAGAAGACTCCATAACCATAGATTTCTTCGTAGGCAACATCAGCCAGAAAGACTATATCGAGCAAAAAGCCGGAGCCCAGATGGTGGCATTCCTGAGAAAATCGCTTGAGAATGAAAGCGTTAATCTGGCCGTCAAGACAAAAAGCCGCGAAGACATCATAAGGAAGATGTACATGCCCCAGGACAAAGACCGCTTCCTGACAGAAACCAACCCCGAATTTGCCCAGTTCAAGAAGGATTTGGGCGCAGAACTCAAGTAGATATGCGTTTACGTTGCGAAAATCTCATAAAGAAATACGGGCCCAGAACCGTTGTAAACAATGTTTCATACGATGTAGAACAAGGCGAAATCGTAGGCCTTCTGGGGCCTAACGGAGCCGGCAAAACCACCAGCTTTTACATGGTAACCGGGCTCGTAAAGCCAAACGGCGGAAAAATCTTCCTCGGCGATGAGGAAATTACCAACCTGCCGATGTACCGCCGCGCACAGAAGGGCCTCGGATACCTTGCCCAGGAAGCATCCGTATTCCGTAAGCTCACGGTGGAGGACAACTTGAACGCCGTCATGGAGCTTTCCGATGTTCCGGTATCTGAGAGGAAGGACCGGCTGGAGCAGCTGATTGAGGAGTTTTCTTTGCAGACGGTACGCAAGAGCTACGGAATCCAGCTCTCCGGAGGTGAAAGAAGAAGGTGCGAAATTGCCCGGGCCCTTGCCATCAACCCCAAGTTCATACTTCTGGACGAACCATTTGCTGGCGTAGATCCGATTGCGGTTGAAGACATCCAGCATATCATATTCAAGCTCAAGAAAAAGAGCATAGGCATCATAATTACAGACCACAACGTACACGAAACCCTGGCCATTACAGACAGGGCCTACATCCAGTACGAAGGGCGCATCCTCTACAGCGGCACACCTGAGGAACTGGCTTCCAACCCAGATGCAAGAAAGAAATACCTGGGAGGAAACTTTGACCTAAGAAAGGCCAAACTGAGCATCAGAGACGACGATTAGATGCCCAGTGGCGCAGTCCGCTTTGCGCAGATAACATAACGCTCGTTCAGCGGTTTAACCCCCCTACCCCGTCTTTTGAACAAAGGCGGGGCTTTTATTGTTGATAACTTTTTGGGATAAAAGTGGAAGAATGTGGGAAAAAGTGGGAAAGATTTGTTTAATTTTGCCTGTGGGTAAAAAAGACCCAAAAATGAGCTGATATGGTAAAATTCATAGGAGAATATGTTCCTAAGCTGGACGATAAGGGCCGTGCGGTGGTTCCGGCTGCCTTCAAGAATCTTTTAGGCAAGCTTCAGCCGGACCAGGAGATATCCTTTGTAATTAAGAAGGATATCTTTGCCAACTGCCTGAATATGTTCACTTACGAGCAATGGAACCAGGAAAGCGAGCAGGTCCGTTCGCGCCTGAACCTGTTCCGCAGAGAAGATGCTGCATGGTACAGGGAATACATGATGGACCGCGCCCTTGTAACCCTGGACGGCAAGGTTGGAAGAATAATCATTCCCAAAAATCTTCTTGCCAAAATAGGCGCAGATAAGGAAATAGTCTTCTCGGGCTGCGATTTCAAGATTGAAATATGGGCCAAAGAGAACTTTGGAAACAACCGCCTCAGCGAAGAAGACTTTACAAATCTTACGGAAAAACTGTTGGGATAGGATGTATCACAAGAGCGTGCTGCTGAAGGAAAGTGTTGATGCTCTGAATGTTGAGCACCGTAGGGACGGAATATTTGCAGACGCCACCTTTGGAGGGGGAGGACACAGCCGAGAAATTCTGAGCCGGCTGGGAGCAAGCGGAAGGCTCATTGTTTTTGACCAGGACAGCCAGGCCCTTTCAAACGTTCCTGAAGATGAACGCATTACACCGGTAAGAAGCAATTTCAGATTTTTGGAAAACCATATCAGATTTTTGGGAATTGCGGCATTGGACGGAGTTATTGCAGACCTGGGCGTATCGTCGCACCAGTTTGACACGGCCGAAAGAGGATTTTCCTACAGGTTTGATTCTGCGCTGGATATGCGTATGAACCAGGACGCTGAACTTACAGCGGCTGACGTGGTAAGCAACTATTCCAAAGAAACTCTGGCAAGCCTGCTTGCAGACTATGGAGAGGTGGAAAATTCCATGAGGATATCCTCAGCGATATGTTCCTTCCGTGAAAGTTCTCCCGATGGGAGGATAAACACCACGGGTCAGCTGAGAAAAGCCCTTGAAAGATTCTTCAGCCCCAATACCGAGCGCAAGTTTTTGGGCAAGGTATTCCAGGCCCTCAGGATTGAGGTCAACAAGGAAATCAGAGCCCTTGAGGACCTGCTCCGAGGCAGCCTTAACACCCTTCATAGCGGCGGAAGACTGGTTGTAATAACCTACCACTCGCTGGAAGACAGGGTTGTAAAGAATTTTCTCCGCGATGCCAGGGCGGAAGGCAAGGTGGAAATCCTCACCAAGAAACCGGTGGTTCCCACAGAAGAAGAAATACAGGCAAACGGCAGAAGCAGGAGCGCAAAACTCCGCATCGCTGAGAAAAAATAAAAACAGACGGCTACAGGATGGCTAAAAAGAGATTCGACATAAAGAGCAACATACTCGGCGGGGCTATACTCACACGGAGCCTCAAGGCCCGCCAGTGGGTGTTCATCCTGTACATCTTCCTGCTCATCTTCCTGTACATCACTCTGAATCTTGCGGTTATAAACACCCAGAAGGCCAGCAGCCGCAACCTCAGGGAGCTCAAGAATCTCAAGGCAGACTACACCAGCAAAGAAGCAAAACTCCAGGCTCAGAGCAGCCGGAGCGAAATCATACTCAGGCTCAAGGAAAGCGGTTCCACGCTCAAAGACCCTCAAGAACCGGCTTTCAGGGTAGAAAAAACCGACGGCAAAAGGTTAAAGTAAAGGAGAGAAGATATGGAGACGTCGGAAAATTACAGGATCATATTCAAGAGGGCTTCCAGGGTATATTGGTTCCTTATCTTGCTGGTTGTCATAGTAATGGCCAGGATAATCTATGTCCAGTACTTCAAGAAAGACATAAAGTCGGGAGCTGAAATAGCCTTCAGAGACAAGCCCACCGAACCCGTCAGGGGCGACATCCTGGACGTAAAGGGCAGGCTTCTGGCCAGCAGCATCCCCTACTACAGGATAAGGCTCGACTGCACGGTGAGCGAACAGGATACCTTCAACAAATATGTAGATGGCCTCAGCCGCAGCCTGGCCGAATTCTACAAAGAAAAAACGGCGGCCCAGTACAAGACACTCATAACCGAGGGGCGTAAAAACCGCAAGCGTTACCTGAACATCAGCCGCAGGCTTCTGGACTACTCGGAACTCAGCCAGGTAAAGCAGTTCCCACTCTTTAACAAAGGAGCCAACAACGGCGGAATAATAGTGGAAGAAGAATACAAGAGAAAATATCCGTACGGGCGTACCGCCTTCAGAACCATAGGTTTCATCAACAGCGAGGGGCGCGGAACCGGCATAGAGAGCAGCTGGGACTATTACCTGAAAGGCACTCCCGGAAAGCAGATTTTCCAGAGGCTCACCGGCGGCGAATGGGTTCCGGTAAACTCTGAGAACAATGTTCCGCCAAAAGACGGCTACGATATCCGCACAACCATAGACATAGACCTCCAGGAAGCCGTAGAAGATGCTCTGAAAGAGCAGCTTACCAAAGGCTACAATGTAGAGGGAGCCACAGCCGTGGTTATGGAAAGGCGTACAGGAGCAATCCGGGCCATAGCCAACCTCAAGAACGATGGCAAGGGAGGTTTTGACGAGAGCCTCAACTACGCCGTAAGCCAGGCTACAGAGCCGGGCTCCGTGCTCAAGCTTGTTACACTTGTAGCCGTTCTTGAAGACAAGAAAGAAACTCTGGAATCATTGGTTGACGGGGGCAACGGAACCTGGACCTACATGGGGCAGAAAGTTACAGACAGCCATGCCGTGGGCTTGCAGACCGTAAAAGGAGCGTTTGCCCATTCCTCCAATGTGTGCTTTGCAAAACTTGCCACCAGAAATTATGAACATAATCCCAAGGACTTCGTTAACCGCATACAGAACATGAAGTTGGGAGAAAAGTTCCATCTGGACATTCAGGGAGAAGGTACGGCCGTCATCCATTCTCCGGACTGGGAAGGCTGGACTCCGGGCCTCCTGGCATCCATGGGCTTTGGCTACGGACTGCTTATTACCCCGCTCCACACTCTTACCTTCTACAATGCCATTGCCAACGACGGAAGGATGATGAAGCCCTACTTCATAGAAGGATATGAAAAAGACGGCCATGTAGTAAAGAAGTTCAGCCCACAGGAAATCAGCGGCTCCATCTGCTCCAAAGCCACAGCGGAAAAGGCCAGGGAAGCACTCAGGGCAGTAGTTACGGAAGGAACGGGCAAGATGATGAACAAAGAGGTGTTCCACATAAGCGGCAAAACCGGAACGGCACGTATAGCCTTTGACGGCGGCGGATATGAAAGAGGCGGAATGAGGCGTTATCAGGCTACATTCTGCGGCTTCTTCCCTTCGGAGAATCCGGAATACTCCGTAATTGTGGTACTCTACTCCGGAAAGACAGCCGGCAGCTTCTACGGGGCAACTCAGGCCGGACCTCCGTTCCTCAGGATAGCAAGGTTCATCTACGCCAACACTCCAAAGTGGAACCCCATGCTCAACGGAAGTCAGACGCAGACAAAAAAGAGCAATCCACAGGTGGCAGCGGGTATGGGAGAAGCCAGCCGCAGCGTATTGGCACAGATACCCACATCCGCCGGAAAGCAGGCCCTGTCCAGCATAGGGAACAGCCGCTGGGTAACATTTGAAACAGATACCAACGCAATAAAGGCCAGCAACCTGTACCTGTACAAAGATTCTCTGGCAGATGTAACCGGAATGGGGCTCAAAGACGCCGTCTTCCTGCTGGAAAGCCAAGGCTACAAGGTAAGAGTCAACGGTCACGGAAAAGTAACGGAACAGCTGCCGCAGGGCGGAACAGACCTGCCCAAAGGAGAAACGGTAACGCTGACCCTCAGCAGAAAAACACAGTAGAAAACAATAAAACAACAGGCAATGAAACTAAGTCATCTTTTGAAAGGCATCAGAATCCTCAGGGAATTTCAGGGAAGAGAGCTCCTCTTTCCGGACACCGCCATGTTCACTCTGGCCAACAACAACGATGTAAAAAGCATCACCGCAGATTCGCGCAAATGCAGCCGCGGTTCGCTTTTCATTGCTGTAAAGGGAGCCGTTGCAGACGGCAGCAAGTATATTCGCGATGCCATTGAAAGGGGTGCGCAGTATATTGTATGCGAGAACATTCCCGAAGAAGAGGAAGCTCCTATGAGAAGGGGCGACAGAGATCTTGTTGTTTATGTTGTTGTAAAAAGCAGCCGTGAGGCCGAGGCCAAGATTGCAATCAACAATTTCTGCAATCCGTCCGGCAAACTCAAGCTGATAGGCGTTACCGGAACCAACGGCAAAACCTCCATAGCCACACTCCTCTACCAGACCTTTACGGCTCTGGGCAACAAGTGCGGCCTGATTTCCACCATTGCCAACTATGTTGCAGACCGCAAGATTCCTACCATAAACACCACCCCAGGTCCGCTGGAACTCAACTATCTGCTGGACCAGATGGTTACCGAGGGCTGCTCATACTGCTTCATGGAGGTAAGTTCCCACGCCGTGGATCAGGAAAGGATTGCAGGGCTCAAGTTTGAGGGCGGAATCTTTACCAACCTCACCCACGACCATCTGGACTATCACAAGACTTTTGAGAACTACCGCAACTGCAAGAAACTCTTCTTTGACGGTTTGGACAAAGACGCCTTTGCCCTTATCAACATCGACGACCGCAACGGAGAATTCATGGTGCAGAACACCAAGGCCCAGATTCACACCTACTCCACCCGCAATGTTGCCGACTACAAGACCAGAATAATTGAGCAGAGCATAGACGGAATGCTGCTCAACATCAACGGAACCGAGCTGTGGTGCAATTTCATAGGCCAGTACAACGCAGAAAACCTGACCGCAATCTACGGTGCCGCAATGCTTTTGGGCGCACCGCACGACAAGCTGGTTCAGATTATGAGTTCTCTGAAAAGCGTCAGCGGAAGGCTTGAGTACTTCAGGGGTGATGACGACATCATAGCCGCCGTGGATTATGCCCATACTCCGGATGCCCTTGAGAATGTGCTCAAAACCCTCAAGGCCCTAAAACCCAAGGGAGACCTCATCTGCGTGTTCGGCTGCGGAGGAGACCGCGACAAAACCAAACGTCCGGAAATGGGAGCCATTGCAGGCAACTATGCAGACCGCATCTTTGTTACCAGCGACAACCCCCGCACGGAAGACCCGATGACCATAATAGAAAACATAAAAGCCGGAATGAACGCAGAGTCCGTACTCCGCTCCAAGTTCATACCGGACCGCATACAGGCAATACAGAACGCAGTTACAAGTGCCCGTCCGGGTTCCATAATCCTGATTGCAGGCAAAGGCCACGAAGACTACCAGATTATAGGAACCCAAAAGCACCACATGGACGACCGCGAAACCGTAAAAGAAGCATTCAGACTCAGATAACAACATAAGACAGACTTAATTATGATATATCATCTTTTCCAGTGGTTTGAAAAATCCGGATGGGACTTCCCGGGAGCCAACCTGATGCACTACATCTCCTTCAGAGCTGCGGCAGGCATAATCTTAGCCATGCTCATAGCATTCTGGATAGGCCCCAAGATCATCCACCGGCTCCAGAAAAAGCAAATCGGAGAAACCATCAGAGACCTCGGGCTGGAGGGCCAGATTCAAAAGAAAGGAACCCCCACCATGGGAGGTCTGATCATACTCGGCTCAATCCTGATTCCGGTCCTGCTCTTCTGCAACCTTACGAGCATCTATGTCCAGCTTCTGATTTTCACTACGGTATGCCTCGGCTACATAGGCTTCAAAGACGACTACATCAAGGTCTTCCGCAAAAACAAGGACGGCATGAAGGAAAAGAACAAGATCTTTGGCCAACTCATTGTAGGTCTGGTAGTTGGAACAGCCCTGCTGGTAAGCGGGCAGAATGTGATCCGCCTCTACAGCGACACTCCTCACGAGGGTGAGAAGAAAGAAATAGTAAAGGCAGTGGGAGACCAGAAGGTTATTTATTATCGCGATGTAAAAAGCCGTACCACAACCATTCCTTTCCTCAAGCACAACGAGTTCAAATACTCCTGGCTGGCTCCGGGCGAAGGCAAGTTCCGCGACTGGGCTACCAACATTATTTATGTGCTCATCATAACCTTCATAATCATAGCGGTATCCAACGGCACCAACCTTACAGACGGAATGGACGGGCTTGCGGCAGGTACATCGGCCATAGTGGGCACCACGGTTGCCATTCTGGCCTACCTGAGCGGCAATGCCATTTTTGCAGACTATCTGAACATAATGTATATACCAGACACGGCAGAGATAGTAATCTTCATGGCCGCCTTTGTAGGTGCGCTCATAGGCTTCCTCTGGTACAACACCTACCCCGCCCAGGTATTCATGGGCGACACCGGCTCTCTGGCCATCGGCGGCATAATAGCCGTTGCGGCAGTAATGATAAGAAAGGAGTTCCTGATACCCATCTTCTGCGGAATCTTCTTTGTAGAGAGCCTCAGCGTACTAATCCAAAGATATTACTTCAAATACACCAGAAAGAAAACCGGAACCGGAGTGCGAGTATTCAGGATGAGCCCCCTGCACCACCATTTCCAGAAAGAAAATCCCGACGCCCTGATCCAATGGCCCCACCATGTAACCCCCGAGGCCAAGATTACCGTCCACTTCTGGATTATCACAATAATACTCGGAATCCTCTCCGTAATAACCCTCAAAATCAGATAACAGAAAATTTATTTGCGTAACAGTAAAAATTGATATAACAGCAATATGGGAAAGAAAAGGATAGTGATACTCGGAGGCGGAGAAAGCGGAGTCGGCAGCGCCGTCCTGGCCAAAGTCAAAGGCTTTGACGTGTTCCTCTCAGACAGCGGAACCATCAAACCCCAGTACAAAGAAACCCTCGGCAAGTTCTCCATAGACTACGAAGAAGGAGGCCACACCAACGAAAAGATCCTGTGCGCAGACGAAGTCATCAAAAGCCCCGGCATACCAGAAGAAAACCCTATGGTCCAGAGCATAAGAGAGTACAGGATACCCGTCATCTCCGAAATAGAATTTGCCGGCAGATACGACCATGCAAAAAAGATATGCATCACCGGAAGCAACGGCAAAACCACCACTACATCGCTGATTTACTATATGCTCAAGAACGCAGGCCTGAACGTAGGCCTTGCCGGCAACATAGGAAAGAGCTACGCATACCAGGTGGCAACCGAAAACTTTGACTACTATGTAATAGAACTCAGCAGTTTCCAGCTGGACGGAATGTATGCCTTCAAGGCAGACATAGCAATACTTACCAACATTACCCCGGACCATCTGGACCGCTACCAGTTCAAGATGCAGAACTATGTTGACGCAAAGTTCCGTATAGTCCAGAACCTTACAGAAAAGGAATGTTTTGTGTTCTGCGCCGATGACCCCATAAGCACAAAGGAGCTCAACCGCATAGTGCTGACTGCAAAGAAGCTGCCTTTCACCCAGAAGAAAAAGGTCAATCAAGGAGCCTTCATAGACGAAGACCGCCTGTTTGTCCGCTACGAAGAAGACGAGTATTCAATGTACCTGAAGGAGCTGGCCCTGCAAGGCAAGCACAATGTCTATAACTCCATGGCCGCAGCCATAGCCGCAAAGGCCGTAAACATAGACAACAAAGTCATAAGAGAATCGCTGATGAACTTCCAGGGAGTGGAGCACCGCCTGGAAAAGGTAATGAGCATAAAGGGGGTCATGTACATCAACGATTCCAAGGCAACAAATGTGGACTCGGCCTGGTACGCCCTTGAAAGCATGACAACTCCGGTGGTGTGGATAGCCGGCGGAAAAGACAAGGGCAACGATTACGAACCGCTCTACAAGTTTGTAAAAGACAAGGTAAAAGTGCTCATCTGCATGGGGCTTCACAACGAAAAGCTCCACAAGTGCTTTGCCGACAAAGTAGATAAGATTATAGATGTAACCAGCGCAAAAGACGCTGTCAGAGCCGCTTACGAGAACTCAGTTCCCGGCGATACGGTTCTCCTCAGCCCCTGCTGCGCCAGTTTTGACCTGTTCAAAAGCTACGAAGATCGCGGAGAACAGTTCAAAAAAGCCATCCGTGAATTGTAATAGACAGGCAAAATTATTTGCGTAACAATAACAGTTGAGACATCAGCAATGGCAGACATTGAGAAAAATAAGGAAATGCAGGAAAACACCCGCAAAGACGTAGGCAGCCGCCTCCACGGCGACAAGGTGATCTGGGTCATCTTCTTCCTGCTCAGCCTCATCTCCATTGCCCTCATATACTCCGCCAGCAGCAGCCTGGCCTATATGAAGGGCAGCACCAACTTTGCCATTCTGATGAAGCAGATAAAGTTTGTGGTAGGCGGATTTGCAGCCATGTTCATCTGCTACAAGATTCCACCCAGATGGTACAGGACATTTGCACTTGTTTCTCTGATTGTGGCCATTGCCCTGCTGCTGCTGACACTCGTAGCCGGAGTAAAGACCAACGATGCCCAAAGATGGCTCTCCATAGGAGGAATCCAGTTCCAGCCAACGGAAATTGCCAAGATTGCAATAGTTCTGTATCTGGCAAGAGCCTTGGAAATCATGACCATAGATTCCTTCAAGAGCTTCTTTATAAAGATTATTCTGCCAATAGGACTCTGCTGCGTACTGATTCTGGTAGGAAGCGTTTCGGCAGCAATGTACATGGGCCTGATATGCTTTATAATACTCTACATAGCAGGCATCAAGCTGTCTTACCTGCTCAAGACCATAGGGCTTGCACTGGCCGGCGGACTGCTTCTGATTCTGCTTCATGTAAGTTTCGGACTCTTTCCGAGGATGGACACCGCCATAGAGAGAATCAAGAGGTTTACCCAGGACGAACAGACCATAGGAGCGGAGAACATGGACAAGAGAGCCCTGCAGAGGCTGGCAGACGAAACCCTGCAGGCCGATATGGCCCAGATAGCCGTAAAGGAAGGAGGGCTGCTGGGCAAGGGTCCGGGCAAGAGTACTCAGCGATATGTGCTGCCGCACCCCTATTCGGACTACATCTATTCCATAATTGTGGAAGAGTACGGGCTCTGGGGAGCGTTTCTGGTGATGATGCTGTATGTGTCTTTGTTCTACAGGTGCGTGTTGATTGTCAAGGATTGCCGGACGGTATTTTCGGCAATAACCGTGGGAGGACTGGGTGCCGTCATAATGGTTCAGGCTATGCTGCACATACTGGTGAATGTGGGCATATTCCCCGTTACCGGGCACACATTGCCGTTGATTAGCCTCGGAGGAACATCGTTCATAATAATAAGCTGCGCCTTTGGCATCATACTCTCAATTTCCAGAACCAAGGAAGATGCCCAGGCCGCAATTGACGAAAAAGACCGTTTGGAAAAAGAGCAGAAACGGCAGGAAAGAGAACAGAGAAAACTTGAGGAAACAAACTCACAGGAACAATTGGATGAAGAATATGGAAAAGCTTAAGGTCATAATCAGCGGAGGAGGAACAGGAGGTCATATCTTTCCTGCAATCTCCATAGCAAATGCCATCAGGCAACAGGTTCCGGATGCCCAGATACTCTTTGTGGGAGCCAGCGGCAGAATGGAAATGGAGAAGGTTCCCGCAGCCGGATACCCAATCAAGGGCATACCGGCCAGAGGACTGCACCGCCCCCTGTACTCGCTTTCCAACATAGGCGTAGCCATAGACTATCTCAAGTGCCGCCGCATGGCAAAGAAGATAGTCAAAGACTTTAAGCCTGACTTTGCCGTAGGCGTAGGCGGATATGCGTCAGCCGCAGTGGTTTCTGCCGCGGCCGCCCTGAAGGTTCCCGTTCTGCTTCAGGAGCAGAACTCCTTTGCCGGCATAGTCAACCGCAAGAACGCATCCAAGGCTTCCAAAATCTGCGTGGCATACGACAACATGGAACGCTTCTTTCCGGCAGACAGAATTCTTGTAACCGGAAACCCCATCCGCAAAGAAATTGTCCGCTGCACCCCGCAGATGAAAGAAGAAGGCATAAAGTTCTACAACCTGGACCCTTCTAAAAAGACCGTCTTTGTGGTAGGCGGAAGCCTGGGCTGCAGAACCCTGAACAACTGTATGAAGAAAGCTATCCTGGAAGGCAGCATAAAGGGCTTCCAGGTAATCTGGCAGTGTGGCAAGGTCTATAAGAAAGAGATAGACGAATTCTTGAAATCCAACCCTCATGAGTGTGTCTGTTGTACGGATTTCATCAGCAGGATGGACCTTGCCTACGCCGCTGCCGATGTTGTGGTCAGCCGCGCCGGAGCCGGAACCATATCGGAGCTCTGCGTAGCCGGCAAATGCACCGTGTTTGTGCCCAGCCCCAATGTGTCCGAAGACCATCAGACGCACAATGCAATGGCTCTGGTAAACAAAGATGCAGCATTGATGGTAAGAGACGCCGAGGCAGAAGAAAAACTCATGGGAGTCATAGAAAGTCTCATCGGCGATGAAGAAAAAATACATTCTCTGGAGAAAAACATCCTACTGCTGGCAAAGCCAGATGCCGGAAGGGAGATTGCAGACGAGTGCCTGAAACTCTGCAAGAAAGATTACCGCAAGGCCCAGCCTGAGGCAAAGTCCAAGGAACCGGAGAACGTGTATTTCATAGGAATAGGAGGAATTGGCATGAGCGCCCTTGCCCGCTACTTCAAAAGCCGCGGCTGCAAGGTAGGCGGATATGACCGCACTCCCAGCCCGCTGACCAAGGCCCTTGAGCAAGAGGGTATTGCAGTTCACTATGAAGACAACCCCGAGATGATACCCCAGGATAAAGCCAACACCCTGGTCATATACACGCCCGCCATACCTGAAGACATGCAGGAGCTTGTTACTGTAAAGGAGAAGGGCTACGATGTAATAAAGAGGAGCCGCGCACTGGGGCACATAGCCGCAGGCAAGACCTGCCTGGCCGTAAGCGGAAGCCACGGCAAGACTACCACCAGTACTCTCCTTGCCCACATATTCCAAAGCAGCGGAGAGGGATGCAACGCCTTCCTGGGCGGAATATCCAAGAACTACAACAGCAACCTTCTGCTTTCGTCCAACAACATCGTAGTTGCCGAGGCCGACGAGTTTGACCGTTCGTTCCACCAGCTTTGGCCTCATATTGCGGTAGTTACGGCAACCGATGCAGACCATCTGGATATCTACGGCACGGTGGAGAACATGAGAGAGGCCTATGCCAAGTTTGCATCGCAGGTAGATAAGGACGGGTACCTCATTGTAAAGAGCGGAGCCGTTCTGGACACAAGAGACGTAAATGCAAAAATCCTCAGCTACTCCTACATGAATCCGGAGTCTGACTTCTATGCCTCTGACATACAGCCCATAAAGAAAGACGGAAAAGAAACCGGAATGTTCTCCTTCACCCTCAACTATCCGTCTGCCGTTATCGGCGGCAGCGGCAAGGTGGAGGGCTGCACCGTAGGAGTTCCGGGCTGGGTGAACATAGAAAACTCCGTAGCCGCATCGGCAGTGGCCCTGCTCTCAGCCCTCAATCCGGAAAAGATAAAGGAGGCTCTGGAAACTTTCCGCGGAGTACAGCGCCGCATGGACATTTGGGTAAACTCTCCAAAGACCGTTTACATAGACGATTACGCCCACCATCCGCAGGAAATAGCAACCACTGTCAGCTCCATCCGCCAAGCCTTTCCGGGCAGAAAGATTACGGCAGTATTCCAGCCGCACCTTTACACCAGAACCAGAGACTTTGCGCCGGAGTTTGCACAGGCTCTCAGCCTTGCAGACAGCGTCATACTCCTGGACATTTATCCGGCAAGGGAACTCCCCATAGAAGGAGTAACCTCCCAGATTATCTTTGACAAGATAACGGCAGAAGACAAAGTACTTATAACCAAGGAAGAACTGATAGGCCTGCTGACAGAAAGGATGGACGGCGGAAAGCTGGACCTTCTGGCCACATTCGGAGCCGGCAACATAGACAGGATGGTAAAACCCATCGCTGAGATGATAGAAAAGAGAATTTAAGACAGATAAGGACGCAAGATGAGCAAGACTTGGAAATACATTTGGGGCAGTCTCCTATATACGGTGCTGACCGTGGCGGCCGGAGCTTACTTCTGGTTTGCCCAGGGTCTCTACCGCAAGGGGCAGACGAGCCAGGTCTGCAAGAGCGTGAAAGTAACCCTGCTCGACAGCGCCCTGAACAAGTTCATCAGCAAGGAAGAGGTTGTGGATATCATAGACCGGTTCCTTGGCCCGTCTGTAAACAAAAACATAGACAGCCTGAAACTCAGCCAGATGGAAGCCCTGCTCAACCACCGCAGCGTAATAAAGGAAAGTCAGGCCTATGTAACCAGAGACGGAGTGCTGCATCTGGAGCTCCGGCAGAGGAAACCCGTAGTAAGGATAGAAGCTCCCAACGGAGGATTCTACATAGACGAAACAGCATATATATTTCCGCTGATAGCAGACCATCCTTCATACGTTCCGGTAATTTGCGGCAACATACCGGAGGAGTTCCTCTTCAGCGAAAATCCTAAAGACAGCACTGCGCTGATAGACAAGATGTTGCAGATGGGGCTCTTCCTTCAGGAGCATCCGTTCTGGAACAACCAGATAGAAGAGGTGTTCATCAATCCTGAAGGAGATGTGGAACTTGTACCCAGAGTGGGAGAGCAGAGGATAATACTCGGCGATTGGGATAACCTGAACGAGAAGTTCAACAAGCTCCTGTCTTTCTACCAGTACATTGTTCCCAATGTGGGGTGGAACAAATACTCCTGCGTAAACCTCAAATATCGGGGACAGATAGTTTGCACGAAAAAATAAATTAACAACAGATACACAAACAACAACCAGTAACACACTCAGATATGAAAGATTTGATTGCTGCCATCGATCTCGGAACAACGAAAACGGTAGTCGTTGTAGGAGAAAAAACCAACCTCGGGGTTAAGGTGCTGGCCTTCGGAGAGGCACCTTCCAGAGGTATCAAAAGAGGAAGAATTGAGAATGTAAAATTTGCCCACCAGTCTTTGGAAAAGGCCCTGAGGAAGGTGGAGGAGCAGATTGGAATGACCGTCCGCAAAGCCTTTGTGGGAATTGCCGGCCAGGATATCAAATGCCTTGCCCCTGAACCGTTTATGGTCCAGAGGAAAGACTTTAACGCCCTGATAAGCCAGCAGGAGATTATGGACATTACCGCCAGCACTTACAACACCGCCATAGAAGACGGCTACAAGGTGTTCTACTCCGTGCCTCAGGCCTACAATGTAGATAACTACATGAGCGTCAGCGATCCGGTTGGCATGATTGGACGCAACATAGTTGCCCGCTACAAGCTCTTTGCAGGAAAAGAAAACTCCATAAGGATGATAAACAGCACCCTCGGCCTTTCCGGCATAGAGCCCATAGAAATAGTCCTGGAACCTATAGCATCCGCAAAGGCAGTCCTCACAGACGACGAAATGGAGGTAGGAAGCGTGCTTGTTGACATAGGAGGCGGCACCACGGATGTAATTGTATATCACCACAATGTAATACGCTATGCAGGCATCATCCCCTTCGGAGGCAACTCCGTAACCGAGGACATCTGCACCGGATGCGGCATAGCCACAGAAAAAGCAGAATACATCAAGACCAACTACGGATGCAGCTTCTCCGACTATGCAGACGCCCTGCAGAAGGTCATGATACCGAGCATCGGAAGCGGCAACAACAAAGAGATTCAGATAAAGACTCTCTCCAGAATAATCCAGGCAAGAATGGAGGAAATTCTGGAAGCAGTATGCTGGCATGTAGAGCAGTCCGACTTCAAAGACAAGATACGCAGCGGCTTGGTGCTTACCGGCGGCGGATCCAAGATCAAGAACCTTCCTAACCTTGCCGATTTTGTTACTGGTTTGGAAACAAGGGTAGGAACTCCCAACGCCTTTGCTTTAGACCCTTCGAGCTGCGAGGAAGCCAAGGACTCCACCGCTTCCACGGCAGTTGGAATGCTCATACACGCCTTCCAGAGGATGGAGGACGAGGGCATCTTCTTCCCAGGCTGTGTAACAGACATTTCCGCCAAGGAGCCGGCAGCAGCCTCCCAACCGGAAATGGAACCCGTATTTGCAGAACCAGCTCAGGATGCAGTTGAAACTCCCGTACAGCCAACATCAGGCACAAAGTCCAGAGGCAACCTGTTCAAAGGCTTTGGAAAGAAGATAAAGCAAGCCTTTGACAGCGAAAACCTCTTCAACAGCGGCTCAAACGAAGTGTAAACCCCAAGGCAGCAAATTATGGAACTTATCAACGATAACTTTACAGATTATCCCGTGGATTTTCCTGAAAGCCACTCCATCATAAAGGTCATAGGAGTAGGCGGCGGC
>CALBPX010000121.1 GCA_937899055.1 uncultured Bacteroidales bacterium | reverse complement strand
GAATGCCAGCCTGTCACGCTGGAGGTCACGAGTTCGAGCCTCGTACGCACCGCAAAAAACAGCCCCTGTCATCTCAGGGGCTGTTTTTTTGCTTAAGCCTTCGGAACTGGTTCTGTAGCGGGTTAGTCGTCAAGCAGAAGGATTGTTGTGGTACGGGCTGCCTGGGCACCCATTACCAGAACCTGCGCAATGTCCGCCGTCTTTGACGGACCGCTTATGAACGAGCCATAGCCGTACTTGTCAAACAGGTCTGCCCCACTCTCGGGCCCATGTTCGGACAAGCGGCGGTATGCCTCATGCATATTGTTTACAATCTGAGACTTAGGTAGCAGTATGACCAGATTCTCCGAAATAAAGCAAACGGCCTTTTCCTTCATTTGCTGAGGTACCCAAACGCAGCCGTTTTCGGCAACGCCGAACATACCCCGGACTATGCCTACATCTGTGCCGTTGAGCTCGTCGGCAGAGCCCACCTCATCGGGATTTCTGGTAGCAATGCCTATCTCTGGCAAGTTGGATGCAATCTCCTTGGCATCAGGATAGAGTTCCATTATCAGTTTGTTGACATCGGCCCCGTCTTTTACCTCAACGGCATTGCCGCCTACGCTTTTAACCATTTCTATGAACTGCAGAAGCGGATTTTGATAACGGACGGCCGCTATATCGCCAAGGTCCGGCATATCAAACTGTTCACGGACATTGGAACGGTATTTCTTTAAAATATCTTCTTTGCTTGCCATAACTCTAATCTTTTTTATCAGCCTTTAATTCCTTCTTGATTGCCTTGTGGAACGGCTTCTTGGGAAACTTCATCATCTTGTGGCCGGCAGCCCAGGGGTTCAGGCCGCAGTTCATCAGCGGCGCCGGAACATAGTTGGCCCAATGGGCAAGGCCGGTGGCAAAATTATAGAACCCTGCCGAACCAAAGACTCCGTTCATGGCACGGCACATCAGCTTTTTCTGCTTGTTGGCCGTGCCAAGTTCATCCAGCTGCTGGCGCCACAGGTAAATCTGGTCGCCGAGATTCACCTTTACCGGGCAGAGTGTCTGGCATGAGTTGCAGAGCGTGCAGGCAGAAACATTGCCGCTGTGCTGCTTTGGAGAGCGCAGCATTCCAAGGTTTATGCCTATGGGGCCCGGAATGAAGTAACTGTAGGAATAGCCTCCGCTGCGCCTGTAAACGGGGCAGGTGTTCATGCAAGAACCGCAGCGTATGCATTTCAGGCTCTCCCAATGCTCAGGATTGGCTATCCACTCGCTACGGCCGTTGTCCACCAGAATTATGTGCATCTGCTGAGCCGTAGGGCGGGCTTTGCGGAAATGAGAAGTAAAGGAAGTTGTAGGCTGCCCGGTACCGGCCCTGCAGAGCATTCTCTGGAATACGGCCAGGCAGTCGTAGTTTGGAATTACTTTCTCAAGCCCTATGGCGGCAATATGCAGCTTAGGGCATGAGGTTGACATATCGGCGTTGCCTTCGTTGGTGCAAACCACTATATCACCTGTCTCAGCGATACCGAAGTTTGCCCCCGTCATACCTGCCTCAGCGGTCAGAAACTCGTTGCGCAGGCTCAGGCGTGCACGGTAAGTCAGGTAAGTCGGGTCATGGTTGCCTTTTTCGTCGGATATGCCCTTTTCCTCAAACAGTTCGCCTACATCGTCATGGCTGAGGTGAATGGCGGGCATCACAATATGGCTGGGTGCCTGCCCTTTAAGCTGGATGATACGTTCGCCCAGGTCTGTCTCCACCACATCTATGCCTTTTGACTCAAGGTAAGGATTCATGCCGCACTCTTCGGTGAGCATAGACTTGGACTTGACCATCTTCTTTACATTATGGTCTTTCAGTATTCCATAGACAATCTGGTTGAATTCATCTGCATCCTTGGCCCAATGAACCACCACTCCGTTCTTTTCTGCATTGGTGGCAAACTGGTCCAGATACTTGTCAAGATGGGTAAGAGTGTGACGCTTTATGGCCGAGGCCTTTTCGCGCAACTGTTCCCATTCATCCAGGCCCATGGCCATTTTGTCGCGCTTTGTGCGTACTGCCCAAAACGTGGCGTCGTGCCACTGAAGGTAGTTCTGGTTCTTCAGGAACTCCTTGGCTGCCTTGCTGTGCTTTGTACTCATAATCCTGCTGCTAAAATTTCTGTCACATGCTTAAACTCTATCTTCTTGCCCTTCTTGCGGGCTACGCCGGCCAAGTGCATTAGGCAAGCGCTGTCCGGGCCGGTGATATATTCGGCACCGGTCTGTATGTGGCGTTCCAGCTTTTCCAGGCCCATCTGTGCCGATATGGCCGTTTCTTCTATAGAAAACATACCGCCAAAGCCGCAGCATTCGTCCGGCCTCTCCGGCTCCACTACCTCTATGCCATCTACCAGAGCCAGCAGGTCCTTGATTT
>CALBPX010000120.1 GCA_937899055.1 uncultured Bacteroidales bacterium | reverse complement strand
ACAAGTTCTGCGACCTCGAAAAGCGCGAACTCCAGGGCACCATCACCCGTCAGGCTGAGACCATCTCCCAGCTCCGTGGTCAGATTGACAACGCACAGCAGACCGCAGCTATCACCGGCTACATCAACTCCCTTGTGAGCCCTATCGCCAAGGAAGTGGACGACATCAAATGCAAGATGCCCAACACCGTTCCCGTGACCTGGCCCAACCTGGCAGCTGTGAACACCACTCCTTATGTGAGCGGAGGTTACTACCAGGGCGGTTTCAACGGCGTGTACGGTTTCCCCGGCATCGGCGGTTTTAACGGAGGCATCAGCTTCTAAAAGGAGGAATGGCCATGTTTGGATGTGTTAACGTAACCACCAATATAAATGGCATTCCTTATCTTAGGACTAACAGTGTCACCGTGGGAACGGATACCGTAGACTTCGCTCTCGGTTTTCGTAGGATTCCCCCTGTGGGGTATCTCACGGTGAACATTGCCGATGCCATTCCGACGGGGACAACGGAAACTTTGCCCGTCCGCTTTACGCTGAACGGCAACACCCGCAACCTCACCTTCTTCGGCGGCACCAACGTGACCGCAGCAGACCTGACTGGAACCGGCGTTGTTACCATCTTCTACGATTGGTATAACGGCATTCTCCAGCTCACCTCGCCTCTCGCACCTACAGTGTAGGCAGTAATTAAGTACAATTTAGCAACTGAAAACTCAACATTATGTTCCAAAGCATGTCGCAGGGCGCAACTATCCCGGTCCTGTACAAAAACATCCCTCGTGTTGCGGACGGAAAAGTTGTATCCGTGAACACACACATGCCACAGTATAACCCCAGCCAGCCGATGGCGATGCTCGGCGGTCCGGTAACGGACATTACCGTGCAGGTTGGAAATGAGACCATCCCCTTTGTGGGACTTCCCGCCAACGGCGTGGTGGCCAACTTCCCTGAAAAGGGACTGTTCATAGCCACCGACAGAGCTGCCGTCCTCCGGGAAATCGAGACGATGGCCCAGACCTCAAAGCAGGTTCTTGAATCTGTGCCGGCGCATCAGAAGATGGTGCGTGACTGTGAAGCCCTTTTGCTTGACCTCAATCCCGAAAGGAAGAAGGAAGCAATGCAGGCGCAGGAGATATCTGAAATGAGGAACGAGCTGGCAGAACTGCGGAAGTTGCTCTCTGCGACTTTGGGACAAACTAAAAAGGAGGAATAAACCATGGGAATGTTACAGATTTTCGAGCGTGGGGGCGATGACCTTCACGAATTCAAGAAAGCCGTGAAGATGGCCAAGGAGGCCGTTGACATGATCTGCGAGCTCACCGACGAAATGGAGGACAAATACTCCGAACGTGGCGGCTATGGCGAACGCTATGGTGAACGCTACGGGGAGCGCAGCCGCTCCATGCGCCGTGACGAGATTGGCGAATGGGGAGAGCGCAGGGGCCGTGACAGTATGGGTAGATACACCCGCATGTAACAGCTGGGGCGGGGAAACTCGCCCCTTTTAAACTTATACGTTTATGAACAGATTGGACTACTACGATATTACGCCGAAGGGCATGGATGCCTACATGGCCAGTCACGGACGTCATTTTTCCAAGCCGATGCTGGAGTGGGCCGTATCCATGATGCGGGACCGCAACGGCAACAAGCTCAAGCTGGTGGAGAAGAAGCAGCTGGACGAAATGCTCAAAGCCTACGGCGTGGAACTCAAGCGCAGCGAAGGCTACTACGACCCGCTCTACGTGTGGATGATGGGCCGGGCCGACTACCTGGGTTCTTCCATCGCAGACGAAGGGCATCTTGTCAAGTTCCTCAAGGACTACATAGATGACCCGGACGGGAGCGAGACGCGCGCCTTTGACGAATTCTATGTCAAAACAATCGCCCTTGGGATAGATATTCCCTGGGAAGACATGATTTAGTTATGATTCATAGGGTACTCAAAATAGGCCGATGGGTGGTGGACTTTCTCTTTGCCAAAGATTCCTACGACGAAGAGGGAGTCCTTGCCTGTCTGTATGAAATCTACGCTCCGACGGAGATTATGGAACGTGCGGTGCGAATCATGGAAAGCGGGCGCTACAACCGTGGATTCACCTACGGAAATCCCGACATCAAAAGGGCGGTTGTAGTTGTTGGCCCTACTACGTCCGGCCGTCAGTTCCAGAACACCTTTTCGCACGAGATAGACCATCTTTCCGACATCATAGCGGAATCCCTGGGAATCAAAGGCGAGCGGGAGGGGACGTCCTATCTTACCGGAGACACCACCATGGCCCTTGCCGAAGTGGTGTGCGAGCTGGGTTGCAGCCATTGCCGATAGGTCAAATAGCGCACGGGCGCTAACACTTAATAATTTATCTTTGCCTTGTATGGAAATGAATCTCATATTCACTTACAAGGCCGATGACCTTTGGAATCTGATTGATGCGGAAGTCTCCCGTCACGCAGGCTTCCTGCGTTTGGAGGGCGGTGCATCTGCATACGACATTCTCAAGGTGCATACCAACGACATTCCCACCATCAAGGACTATATCTCCGATGCGCTCCGGGCCGTTGTCGTCGGCTTCTCCTTCACGGGTTCCGCCTATGAGGAGACTACCTTGGATGGGGAGAACGGCTATAAGATTTCCTTCTTCCTGCCGGATTTCCCAGACAGGCTGACGGAGATTGCGAATAAGGAGATTCAGCGCTATGTGGTGCTGACGGCAACGGCACGCTGGCTGGCCCGCCGTTCCTTCGGCGAGTATGCCAACCAGATTGCATCCGACGCACAAAGCGCGCTTTTCGGCATTAACCTCACCCTGCGCACGCGGGATTATCCCATGGAGGACGTATAGCTATGGAGATTAAACTGAAAGTCAAGCGCCTTGTGAACGATATTCGTTCCAAGTCCCACCTTACCGTAGCGACGATTGCCGACCCTTCGGCCCGGTACAATGCCGAGGCGGGGAGCGACAAGACCGCCGAAATCCTGCGGGACATTTCCGATGCCGTTTCCTCTGCCGTACAGCAGTGCTACCGCTTCATGGATTCTCCGGGAATAGATGTGGCAGATGATATGATGACACTTCTTGACGAGGGAGAAGTAGTCTTTACGTTCCCAGGAATCGGCGCCCGCCGTATGGACGGGAAGGAGAAAGCGCTGGCCGACAAGCTGCACGCCATTGTGGTGAGCCTTGCACTGCAGAAGTATTACCTTTCCGTGGCGCAGGCCGAACTTTCCAAGACCTATGCGGTAACTGCCATTTCCGGGATGCAAGAGCTGGAGGCCATGCTCCGCCAGAAGCGTCCACCTAAATTCCTTGACCTTGAGTTATGAAGCGATTAAGAATCCGGCTGAGCAAAGCCATCATTGACAACAAGATTGACAACCGCACCTACAAGCGGATGGAAGCATCGCTCCAGAATCTTTCGGAAGTGAGCAAGGATGCCGTAGCATCGGACACCGAGGAGGACCACGACGCTTCGCTCATCACGTCCTACCGGGATAAGAGGGACGCGAAAATTCGCATGCGCCTTATCCGTTGGATTAAGGAGGAGATTCCCGCCGAGGAATTCACCAACCGCCCCAAGACACCAAATCCTGACTACACCTACACCTTTGAAATGCCCGATGATTTCCGAACGGAAATGATGGGAGCCATCAAGGATTTGCTGGAAGACTACATTGTGCGTGGTGCTACCTACGACTGGTATCTGAATGCCGGCCTTGCTCCTACGGATTCCGAGCAATCCCTGGAAGACCTGGAGAACGAGATTCTTGTGGGACTTCGCGGAAAGCCGTCCACCACAAGGCCGCTCCAGCCTTTCGGGCCCCCGTTCCCCGTAACACCTTTATTCTAACGCCATGCCCAGAAAAGCTACCAAGGCCATCCAGCCTAAAGAAATACAGCAGCAACAGCTCAAACAGGCCGAGAAGGCTGCAAAGAAGGCCCGCCGCCAGCAGGCCGAGGAAAGCCGCGAGGACCTGCAAATCAAACTGACGGAACTGATTAAGAAGCAGCTCCCGGAGATTGAGAAAGACCTCAAGTCCATGACGCCAAAGGAGCGCTGCGACACTATTGCCAAGCTGGCTCCGTATGTGCTGCCGAAACTCGTCGGCGCTGCACCCACCGCCGATATTGAAGAAGGCGAGGTTGACGAGCTCACGGAACTCGCCAACCGCACCAGCGGAACTGTTATGAACTAACGGATTTTGTTGGTGAACTTGGGCGTGTAGTCCAGTTCAATGTATGAGATTCGCTCCTGCGCATCCAGCAGCGTTACCACTGCAATACGATACCATTTCCAGGACGGTCCGCGAAGTGAGTGGAGCGTCCTGTAATTGATTCCGTCATTGGAGCCCTGGAGCGCCCACTTCACATGGCCGTCGGCATAACGCCCACGGACTTTCAGCCGATTGATGGTCTTGTAGATGTCTATTTCGTCCAGCGAAAGCTCACGGGTGTAGACAAGACCGGGGAGGGGAAGCCCTTCGGGGTCTTCTGCGAGGGTGGAATAGTTCATGGGGATCTGGTGGCCCAGTCCGTCTGATTCCACGATGAACGCCTCCGGGTAGGAGTTGAGGGTGCGCACGGGAGTGCGGAGCGGATTCCATGCCATACGGTGCCAGGACTGCGTGTTGAACTTGTAGACATACATGTCCGACTGCCCTTCCCGATAGAGGATGATACGGGCATTGGCGTAGTCGTATGCCATCTTGCAGCCGTTGAGGAACTGATAGAACGGAGCCGTTTCCTCAATGGGGATACCACTAAAGAAGCGACTGGCGATAGACTGCGCCAATTCGTTGCTCAAACTATCTGGCTTACCGTCCATCAGCTCGGAAACCTTGGTGACAGTGGAGCCCTGTAGCAGCATCAGTCCACGGGCCGATGCGAAGAAGATGGCCTGCTCAATGGGAACAAGTGAGTTCTTGTTTAATAGTAACTCTCGCGAAACTGAGTGGCTATACATCAGTACACCTTCGTCATTTACAGAAAGAGCGAAAATACCCTCGGTAGTAAACACATATAAGTGGAATTGTCCAGCCTGCCCTTCGGAAAGCGGAGTTGTTACAGTGCCTATATTCAAAATATCCCCACTCATCGTAACGACGCCGGAAGGGGTTGTTATAAACGGATTGGAACTTTTGGTCTGTATAAGGACATTTGTGTTCGGTACAAGATTATTTTCCCTTATCGTGGCCCGGCTGTCAAGAATGCCGCCAATGGTTTTTCCGAAACCCGTAAAACAATAAGCAACATCTTGTGTTGCCAGAGGCTTCATTGGGTGTATTGCCCATAAGCGCGCTTGTCCATGAATAAATTTCAGGACAGTAACGCTTGTACACCTTGAATCTGGATACGCCAACCATGCGACCGGGTATTCCGTGTATTCTGTCGAATAAGGGTAGATGCTTTCTGTTGAGGATTTTGCGTCTATGCTATATTCTCCATCGGGAGCCACCGAAGCTACATCATACTCGTTCCCGTTCACTTGTAAATGGAACACAAATCCATATCCAGTCAAACCGGATTCGACATTTGTAATCCATTTAGAAGAATGAAGATAAGGGTGCCCATGCCCAAGACGTAGCGACGGTCTCAACATGAGCATAGAGTTGTTATAGTTTGCGAGGCTATCAGATAACCATTGATGATTTGATAGATAACTTTCAATCAGGGCCTCCTGATTCAGTATGTAATCAGCAGAGAGATTTATATCATCCCAAATTTCAAGGCCGATACGGGATGTAAGCTCCGTGATAGCGATTGACTTTGCAAGATATGTCTGAGAGTGTGCGGTAATCAACTCCTCTCCAGTTGTGGCGGGGTCAATAACGCCATTCGCTCTTGCTTGATAATATCCCCAAACTGTTGAATCGTCACCGGTTTGTACGAGGGTTCGGTCGGTTAATTGTATCGCGTCCCTTCTCGCTGCCGGGATTATTTGGTCGGAGATAAAGAAGTCGATGCTTTTTACAATGTCGCCCCAGCCATCGTACAATGTGGCAAGTTGAGATTCTGAAAAATCGACCATAATCTTATATGGCCTTGGAGTTCCTACGCATCCGTAAACATCCCAATAGAGAGATGTGTGCGTGCCACCTTCCGGCATATAGTGTTCTCCCGTTGTGGGGGCCCAAAGTTTCACATCTATTTGCTTTTCAATGTCTCCTCCGAGAAGAATAGGAATAGAGCATGCGTAAAGAGTGTCGTCGTAAAGCCTCACCGCGTATCTAACGAATATCGGGAATATAGCTTCTCCTCTTTTAATGTAATAATCAAGGTTTTCATCTACCTTCCCCCACAGCTGGTCCATGATGCTTATTGCGTCGGCGTCATCAAGAACGAACTTAGTGGCCACCGTCCCCCATGAATCAGGATCAAGTGAGCCTACGGCGTATTCCACTCTCTCAACCTTTGCATCATAAACAAAGTGGGTGCCTTCACCTTCTCTGTCGGGATACCTCCCCGGTGTTGTAGCTGTCACATCCTCCCGTGGTGAGCCGAACGCAGTATGCTGCGCCCCAAACCAGATTGCCGGCACAGGAATCTTCGTACCAAGATAATGGTATTCGTTATCTTTATAGAGGAAATACCGCAGATTATCGCCCTCGGAAACAATCAAGGTATTACCCACATGGGTAATAGACTTGATTGTAGGAGCGGCTTCGTATGTGTAAAGCGGTAGTGTGCCACCACCGCTTTTATACGCAAATAGATTTAGTCCGGAAAGGCAGATAAGATTTTCGTAGCCAAGGCCAACACCCTTATGGATATACAAAATATCCCCTTCAACGGAAAGGTCGTCACCATACTCCGTAACCGGCTTCGGAGCCATCATCGGTGCTACCTCGCCCATGTCCAGCTGCACGTTGAGGGATTCCGCACACATGCCGTCTGCGGACACTTGACCGGAAGGGTCACGGGAAATTCCCTTAATCGGTATCTTTTTTATCATACTTGCGAAAGAATATATTGTACTGCGTTTCTCCGTTCTCGGTAACTGAATCCTCCGGACAGATGCGGTAGCATCCGGGGCCATCCAAACTCTCCTGGAGCTTTCTCATCAGCACCGTCCCATTCACCCGCATGCGCGCATCCTTCTTGAACACCCGGAAAGCTCCGTTGATATTGGTTGTCTTCCCTACATATATCGGCGTCTTGTTCCCGGTGTGAATCCTCGGCTTGGAGAATCGCACGTAATCTCCGGGCTTGAGTTCAAGCAAACGGACGGCTACCGAATTGAAGATGGCGTGTGTTCCGTACACGCGGAGCCGGGGCTGGTCCGTCGGCATATCCTGTATCAAATTCGTCAGTTCCATGGGCAAATATCCTAATTATTTATCAGTTGCGGGTTCGCTATTTGACTTATTGAGATGGCGCTTAAGGGCCTTGTCAACCCTGCGCTTCTTGAAGAAGGCAATCGGCTTGCGGAAAAGCCACAGGATAAAACCGCCGGGCGCGGCCAGCTCCCAGGCGTCCCGCCCACGGATGCGGCCCTTGCTCCTGCGCTGAATGCGGAGTGCAACGGCAGTCCGATAGGTGGACAGTGCGTTGGTATCAATGGTTATAGGTTTCTTGCTGCGTCGGTATGTATTGCTCATTTCAGTCGGATTTTAAGGATTTCGTCGCCGTTTTCTTCTTTCTGCGCCATGACATTCAGGATGTCCCGCTGGCAGGTGTCTTTCTTCCTGGTGCGGAAGGAGACGGTTGTGGGGCATAACTGCACGGGGAACACAAGCGTGAGCGGATTCACTTCTATGGCACGGGGAAGGGATTCCACGGCTTGCTTCGTGAGTTTGGTTTTGAAAAGACGGGACGTTCCGTCTTTGAGCTGGGTGAATTCTTCGTCGGTGACGAGGAAGTTGAGTTTAGGCTTTCTTTTCATTGTTGAACAGGGATTCTATCTGGTCGTTCATTTCTTTGGTAAAGGCGTTCATGACAAAGATTAGGTCTTCCATGATGTATGGATAGTCCTGCAGGAGCTTGTAGATTCCTCCGGCAAGCTGGCTGTGGTCTTTGTACATGTCGCCCTTTTCATCGTAGATGATATGGTAATATCGGGCCTTCTCTTTTTCTTCCACGGAGAAGGCGAAGATAACGTGGCCGGGGAGTTCAATCTTAGGCATAGGGAGAGTTTTCAAGGTATTCTTCCACGGCCTCGCAGAAGGCGGTGAAGTCACGGATGGTTACGCACTTGCACCCTTGGTGTTCCACAAGGAAGCGCCAGCGCTTGTGACAGTCGGAATTGCGCTCCGTGCGGTTGAGCACCTGGACGCATAGGGCGGAATAGCCGCTGGTGGGGTAGAGTAGGATAAGGTCTGCACTGCCGTAGGTTGCTCCTTTCTTCTCCAGGGCTTTGGTGGCGCGGGGAACATACACCATGAGCGAGGCCAGTTCCGGGTAGGTCTCCCGGAACCATGTCACCATAGCGGGCAGGAACTCGTTTTCTGTACGCTGGTTACTCATCGGCCTTCCTCCTTGGTGTGCTGCTTATTGTTGCCCCGCCGTCCCTTCCGCTATGGGGCGTACAGTAACGCTTCTCGTACCACATGTTTTTCTTTGCCAGCCGCTCCATCTGGCGTGTGCATTCGCCGACGGACGGGGTGAGGGCTTCCATGAGCATTTCGTCCCAGTAGCCCCACTGCCTTTTGATTTTCCGCATGCGCCATCTTACGTACCATGGCCGGCGCATGAGCCATCTTGCTTTCTTGGGGGTCATAGTTATTTAATTAAGTAGTAGTTTTTCAGCATTTCTTCGGTCACTACTCCGTCACCTTGCGTGGAACGGATGAACTTGAAGATGTCGTCGCAGACTTCGGGATGCGGCTCGCGGTCTTCCCAAAGGAGGACAAGACGGGCCACTTCGTTGGCTTCATCCTGCCATGTCTGGATGTTCTTCCACTTGTGTTCGGCGTCTGCGTCAAAGAGTTCTTCCCGGAGTTCATCGGCAAAGTGGCTGGCCCGCTTTAGGGCCTTTATCATTTCGTTAAGGTTGAACTTTGACCGCTGGCGAAGTCCGTCTCCCTTGGATTTCAGCCGGACAAGCAGATCCTGTATCATCAGGTCTTGCGCGAAGGCCATGAGGAAGATGCTGTCGGTGAGTATGTTTTCGGGTGTTCTCATTTCTTTCTGATTTTGTTAAACCTTCGTAAAATGTCCTGGCTGTACTCTTTCATCCACTCGGCCTCGTTGTATCTGTGGTAGTCACCATTGTCAACTCCCTGTTCGTAGATTGTAATGAGGATAGCCACATCTTGCCATGTCAGCGCAAGGTCTTTCTCGGCTTGTTCATAGCCTTGCTGAAAATACTCCCTTGCTTCTTCGTTATCATCGGTCACTTCATCCGGGTCGTCAAAATAACCAGCCACCCAATCTTCGGGATAGGCTTTCAAAGCCGCTTCTTCTGCTTTACTCATTATTCTTCCTCCAATGCTTTTTTGAGGTCTTTAATCAGTTCTGCCGGGTCGCCGCAATCAAAAGACGATTCGCTATAATTGTATCCGATGTTGTTTTCCTCCAACCATTTTACAACCCTTTCAATCGTGTCTTTCTCGGCCTGTCGGTAAGAGGTGTATGCTAACAATCTTGCGTCGCGCCTGCTGTACTTGACTGGTTTGTTCTCAAGTGTATCCCTCAAAATAGGGAATAAACGCCAGGCATGCTTTTCTGCTCTTTCACTCATTGCTTTTCTTCTTTCCAAGGTTATACCAGCACGACTCCTTTTCAGGACGGATGCACTTTCCGTTGTAGAACCAATAGCACCTGTCGGCCTTTGAATATATTTCCGTTACAGTCATAATTTTTCTTTTCTCTGTTTGTTAAAAATATCGGCGACTTCTTGCAGGCATCTTTCTGTGGCAGAATACTTAACTTGTAAGTCTCGGACAAGATTGTAGATTGTCCGCACATCATCTTTTGTGAACGCAAGGTCTTTCTCTGCCCATTCAACACCTTGCTCAAATCCCCATCTAAAAGATTCTGGATGACAATACTGGTCATCATCCTCCATCATCTTATTATAGGCACTCTCTTGTGCTTCCCAAATTTGTTCTACGCTGTACATGATTCTTTCTCCATTATTTTATTTCTTTCATGTTTTTCCCAAGGTTATACAAACACGGCTCCTTATCAGAACGGATACATTTCCCGTTGTAGAGCCAATAGCACCTGTCAACATAGTGCTTCTCTCGGTCTCCGATGCCCTTATTACAGTTTTTACTCATGGCTATTCTCCTTTTTCTTGTAAACTCCCAACCAC
>CALBPX010000119.1 GCA_937899055.1 uncultured Bacteroidales bacterium | reverse complement strand
TACAGGCCGTTGGAGGGCTTTGTACTGGCGGTTACTCCGTTCAACTTTACATCCATAGCATCCAACCTGAACATGACTCCTGTGCTTATGGGCAACACTACGGTATGGAAGCCGTCCACCACGGCCCTGCTGAGCAACTACTATGTAATGAAGGTGTTTATGGAGGCAGGTCTGCCGGCCGGTGTAGTAAACTTTGTTCCAGGCCCCGGAGCTGTAATAGGCAAGGTTGCCTGCGCATCGCCAGACCTTGGAGGAATTCACTTTACCGGTTCAACCGGAACGTTCCAGGGCCTTTGGAAGACCGTAGGCATGAATATAGACAAGTACAAGACCTATCCGCGTCTGGTTGGCGAAACCGGAGGCAAAGACTTCATATTTGTACACAAGAGCGCCGATGCCGATGCCGTTGCCAATGCAGCTTTCTGCGGAGCGTTTGAGTTTGCCGGTCAGAAATGTTCGGCCGCAAGCCGCATGTACTGCCCCAAGAGCCTGTGGCCCAAGGTACTCAAGGGCATGAAAGACAGGTGCGCAAAGGTCAGGATGGGCGATGTGATGGATCCTGAGAACTTTGTAAATGCAGTTATAGACGAGCCGTCTTTTGACAACATTTCCAAGGCAATCAACTATGCAAAGAGGAGCAAGGATGCCGAAATAGTAATAGGCGGCAAGTGCGACAAGAGCGTGGGTTACTTTGTTGAGCCTACCGTAATTCTTGCCAAGAAGCCCCATTTCAAGACTATGGAAGAAGAGCTCTTTGGCCCGGTTCTTACAGTGTATGTATATGAAGACAAGGATCTTGACAAGGCCCTTGAACTCTGCGACACAACCTCGCCTTATGGCCTTACCGGTTCCGTATTCGGGCAAGACAGGCTTGCTTGCGACTACATAACCGACCGCCTCCGCTACTGCGCCGGAAACTTCTATATCAACGACAAGCCAACCGGAGCCGTAGTAGGGCTTCAGCCGTTCGGAGGCAGCCGCGCTTCCGGAACCAACGACAAGGCCGGAAGTTCGTTCAACCTTATGCGCTGGGTAACATCAAGGGCAATAAAGGAAACCCTTGTGCCACCTACATCGTGGAAATATAGCTACATGAAATAATACCTTAATACTCAATAAAATGGCAAAATCAGTACATCAGCTCCACATGGAGGCAATGGTAGTAGATACCCATTGCGACACTCCTCTGAGGATAGACGAAGAGCACGCAGACCTCGGAGTAAGGAGCAACGAAGGTCACAACGATTTTATCAGGATGAAAGAAGGCGGGGTGGATCTCATGTTCTATGCAATCTTTACCCGCATAAAGCTTACACCGGACCAATCTACGGTTCAGGCTATGAGACTCATTGGCGAAACCAAAGACATGATTGCCGCCAATCGCGACAAAGTAGCTCTGGCATATTCCGTACGCCATGCACGCGAAATCAAGCGCAGCGGGCGCGGAGCCATAATGCTGGGTATGGAAAACGGTTCTCCAATCCAGAACGATATGGCTTTGCTGAACGAGTTTTACAGGATGGGCGTAAGATACATAACCCTCTGTCATGCAGCACATAACCAACTTTGCGACAGCTGCGCCCCCAAACAGGGCCAGTGGCACGGCCTTTCGCCGTTTGGCAAGAAGGTGGTTGCAAGGATGAACCAGCTTGGAATGATTGTAGATGTTTCTCACCTTTCTGACGAGAGCTTCTACGATTGCCTCAAGTACTCAAAGGCTCCCATTGTGGCCACACATTCCTGCTGCAGAGCCCTCTGCAAGCATCCGAGGAACATGACGGACCAGATGATAAAAGACCTTGCAAAGGCCGGCGGTGTAATTCAGATTAACTTTTACCCTGCTTTCCTCAGCGATGAATACGGCCGCGACGAATATTTTGACGCCGCAGACCAGTACGATGCAGCCATGAAGGCATATTGGCGCAGCGGCAAGAAGGGCAAGAAAGAAATTGCCGAGTTCAAGAGAATGGGGGCATATCTGAGAAAGAACTATCCGAGCCCTTCATACAAGGTCCTGGTAGATCACATAGAGCATGTGATAGACTTGGTAGGCATTGATTATGTGGGCCTTGGGTCAGATTATGACGGAATAGAGTTCCCGCCTATAGGGCTTGAGGATGTAAGCAAGTTTGAGGTTATCACCCGCGAACTGCGTCACCGAGGCTACAGCGACGATGACATCAAAAAAGTACTGGGCGAAAACTTCTTGAGAGCCTTCACCCAGGTAGAAGATATGGCATTGAGGTTCTAAAACCTTATTGCCTTGGTTCCATCAGACCGGCATCCTTGAGGATCCGGTCTATTTTTTTGACCATGTCCCAGCGGTCTTTGTCGTTGCGGTTTTCAAAGACCAGAACAGTAAGGTCGGCCTCCGGGAAGTAACCCTCGTAAATCTGGAATCCGCCGTTGTCGCCGGTATGGTAAACCTTCTTTGGATAGTCCGGCTGCTGCTCTATGAACCAGCCGTAGCCGTAGAAGGTGTTGGGGCGGTTCTGGTAGCTGCTGAACTTGCTTTCAGAAACTGTATTGACCATGCTCCAGGCTTTTTCTCTGGCCCTTAAAGGAATTATCTTGTTGTCTCTGAGGGCTTTAATCCACTCGGCGTATTCGTGGGTGGAGGTGTAGATTCCGCCGTCGGCCTTGGTTGCAAAGAAGGTCTCTTCTCCATAATCGCACTCGGAGAACTTGCTGTGAGGCCCTTCGGTCTTTGCCTTCTGAGGCTCGGCTGCAGCGGCTCCGGCCGGTTTGTCGGAATCTACGCTGGCAGTTTCTTCACCATCTTCCAGTATGTAGCCATGGGCCATGTTAGGTATCTTGCTCTCGTTTTCCTCTGAAAAATAGAGGGTTGTGAACATTTTTGCAGGGTCGAATATGTTCTTCTTCATATATTCCTCAAAGCCGGTTCCGGAAAGTTTTTCTATGAACAGGTACAGGAGCTGGAATGTAGGGTTGATATACTGGTACTGGGTTCCGGGCTCAAAGTTGAGTTCCTTGAGGTCTTTCATATATTCTATAGACTGCATATCGGTGCAGGTGAGCATGAAATGGCGGTCGGTACGCGGGCGGGTATCCGGAATTCCGGACGCATGGCTCATGAGATGGGCCGGAGTGATGTCTGTAAACGGAGCCTTTTTCTTTGGAAGATAGGGCGTTACAAGGGGAGATACATCGTAGATGCTCTTGTCTATGTCCAGCTTTCCTTCTTCTGCAAGTTTGAGTATGGCAACTGCCGTAAACTGCTTGGAGCAGGATGCTATATTAAAAAAGGTATTGCCGTCTATCTTGTAGCGGCGGGCAATGTCGCTGTGGCCGTAGCCTTTGTCAAACAGAACGGAATCGCCCTTCATAATGAGCACTGCCCCACCCGGTTCTGCAAACAGGGTATCAATAGGGGTGTAGCGGTCAATCATAAGAGAATCAATCTTTTGCATAGCATCGGCGACTATATCCGCCTTCTTTTCAGTACAAGCAATCATGGCAGAAGCTGTTAGAGTCAGGACCAGAGCCCTGAAAATTGTCTTTTTCATATTTTTGATATTTATGTTCATCTGTGTAGGTTGTGCTGTTTCAGATAGTTCCGTCTAAGAGGCTGCGTCTCAGCAAATCCAGGGCACTGGCTGCAAACCTCTTGATGTTTATCATGCGGGTGCTCTTGGAAACCATAGTCTTGGTAACCGTGCCATTAGGGCCGCTTACAGCCATCCAGAGCGTTCCTACGGGTTTGTCAGGGCTGCCTCCTCCGGGGCCGGCTATGCCTGAAGTTGCAATGGAGTAGGTGGTGCCTATTACCCTGCGCACCCCTTCGGCCATCTCCTTTACACATTGGCTGCTTACCACGCCGTACTTTTTAACGGTTTTGGGGCTTACTCCCAAGGTATTCATTTTTACTGAGTTATCGTAGCTTACAACGCTTCCCCAATAGTAGCGGCTGCTGCCGGCAATCTCCGTCAGAAGATGGGCCAGATAGCCTCCCGTGCAAGATTCGGCGGTGCTTACGGTGGCACCCCTTTCCAGCAGCATTTCTCCTATCACTGTCTGCGGATTGGTTTCGCCCTGGCCATAGACAGCATTTCCGAGTATCTTCTTCAGCGATTCGGTATATCTGTCGAGTTCCTCCAAGCCCTCCTTCTGGCCGATTCCATAGATGGAGAGCCTCAGCCTTACTCCCAGAACGGGATTGGGAAGGTAGGCCAGATGCAGGTTTTGGGGCAGGGAATTTTCCCAGTCCTCAATCTGCTTGCTGAGGGTGCTTTCTGCTATTCCGAATGTGCACACTGTCCGGTGAAAAATTTTGCTGAGCTTGTAATGGGCTTGTATTGCGGCTATTACATCGGCCGTAGCATTTTCCGTTTCGAACGGTACTCCGGGCATGGCAAACAGCAGGTTGTTTCTCCCGAAACGTTCTTTGCCAAATTTGAACTGCATGACAGGGGCCGTTCCTATACTGTTGGGAATAACGGTGCAGTTTTCCGGAACATCTGCCTGGGCACGGTTGATGTCCAGCATTTCTATGCCCCTGGAAAGCAGGATGTTTTTGATGATGCTCAGCTGCTTGCGGCTGGTTTTCATTCTTTTGCTGCCGCTCAGCCTTGCCAGGACGGCCTTGGTGATATCGTCTTTTGTTGGGCCCAGGCCGCCGGTGGTTATTACTATGTCGGATGCCCTGAGGCACCGCTTTACTGTATTCATTATGTCGGAAGCGGAATCTGAGCAGGAAACCATCTGTACTACCTTTATGCCGGCCTTTCCCAGAGCCTTGGAAATAAAAGCTGAGTTGGTGTCCAGAATCTGTCCTATCAGAATCTCGTCTCCTATGGTGCAAATAGATGCTGTTGTCATTGCTGTTGCTGTTCCAATTGCCTTGCAATAAGCGTTTGGGCAATGTATTTGTTGGTTTTTCTTACGAACCTTGGGCCGTTGTAGATAAAGCCCGTATATACCTGAATCAGAGAGGCTCCGCTATCCAGCATCTGCATTGCCTGCTGCGGCGTCATAATTCCTCCGCTGGCTATGATGGGCAGATGTCCGTGAGTCTTTTTGCGGATATATTTTACCAGTTCCAGGCTCCTTTCAAAAAGCGGGGCGCCGCTGAGTCCACCCTGACCAATCTTTGCCAAAGTCTTTTTGCCTGTGGCAAGGCCTTCTCTTCCGGCACTGGTATTGGCGGCTATGATGCCGTCCAGCCCTGAAATCAGTACAAGGTCCAGAACCTGATCCAGATAATCCTGTGTGACATCCGGCGAAATCTTGAGCAGGATAGGCCGGTAATCGTCATACATTATCCTCAGTTCCAAGAGTTTGTCTATGATATGGGTAATGTTTTCCAGACTTTGGTTGTCTTTTGAATCCCTGACATTGGGGCACGATATGTTGAGTACAAAATAGTCCACAAAATCGTACATATATTCAAAGGAAAACTCATAGTCTTTGTATGCGTCTGCAAGTGAGGTGTCGTGCGCCTTGGTTATGCTGCAGCCCACAGGGCATATCCTCTTGTATTTCTGAAGATGTGCTATGGCATATTTTGCGCCCTTGTTGTTTATGCCCATCCTGTTTATAATTGCCTTATCCTTAGGCAGTCTGAAGCATCTGGGCTTAGGGTTTCCGTCCTGGGGGCGGGGAGTCAGGCTCCCTATTTCCACAAAACCGAACCCAAGGTTTGCAAGGGCATTGTAAACATCGCCGCATTTGTCAAATCCGGCCGCCATGCCAACCGGATCGCCGGCGCGGCGTTTACGCTGGACGGCGTGGAGTACAAGGCGGATGCCAACGGCGTCGTGACCGAGGCCA
>CALBPX010000118.1 GCA_937899055.1 uncultured Bacteroidales bacterium | reverse complement strand
ATGAAACTCAGAATAAAGTATATGAAAATATTTTAAAAGTTCTTGATGAAAGAAATAAGTTTCAAGGCAAAACTTTTTTATATGATTGCCCTTTTTTAATTGATGATGTTTGCTGTGTGTATGAATATAGAGGAATTGTATGTAGAACTTTTGGTTTAATTACAAAAGACCCAAGGCAAGGAGATGATGAAAAAACAAAAATTCCTTTTTGCTATGCACAAGGACTTAATTATTCAAACGTAATGGATTTTGAACAAAATAACGAACTGGGAATAAAAAATTCGACAGAATCAGACATTAAACCGGAACAGAAGAAGACAACCAAGGAACTATGGATAGAGCTCGGACGCCTTATCCTCATTCTTAGTGTGACTATCATTAAATATTGTCTAAGTAGCATAGGCAAAGCAATTCTTTATCTTTGGGCATTCATCAAGGCGGGTTTTCGAACCATCGGAATATGGTGGCGAGACAAAAATACCCAAGAAAAGGTACATTCTATACGTTTGAAGATAATTCGTTTTCTACGTCTTACACTTAAATGGACCATAATATGTCTGAAAAAACTTTATTGCTGGGAGATGAGGCTTTGGCTCTGGGAGCACTGCACGCGGGGCTCTCCGGCGTATATGCCTATCCAGGCACTCCATCTACAGAAATTACTGAGTATATACAGGGCAGCCATCTGGCTCGGGAAAGAAATGTGCACTGCCAGTGGAGCTGCAATGAAAAAACAGCCATGGAAGCTGCATTAGGTGCATCTTATGCCGGCAAAAGGGCCATGGTCTGCATGAAACATGTTGGTATGAATGTATGCGCAGATGCTTTCGTAAATTCGGCAATGACTGGAGCCAGCGGCGGCCTGGTGGTTGTAGCTTGTGATGATCCGTCCATGCACTCGTCTCAGAATGAGCAGGATTCCAGATTCTATGCAGAATTTGCCATGGTTCCGTGCTTTGAGCCCTCAAGCCAGCAGGAAGCCTATGACATGATACGCCTTGCTTTTGACTATTCTGAAAAATACTGCACACCTGTGCTGATGAGGCTGACAACCAGAATGGCACATTCCAGAGCCGTGGTACAGACCGCACCTATGAGGGAGGAAAATCCTCTGCAATATCCGTCAGACCAGAAGCGCTGGGTTCTCCTTCCGGCTGTGGCCAGAAGGCGTAACGAGCAGGTAATCAAGCAGCTTTCCGAATATGAAAAAGACTCGGACGAAGGCAACGCACTTACTTTAGGCAAAGCCGATATGGGAGTCATAGCCTGCGGAATAGGGTGGAACTATCTGATGGAGAATATTGAAGGCAAGCCCCAGTTCCCTACTCTGAAAGTAACCCGCTATCCGGTATCAAAGAAACAGATTCAGGCTCTTGCATCTATGTGTAAAAGCATACTTGTGGTGGAAGAAGGCCAGCCTCTGTTGGAAAAGGCCCTGAAAGGATATCTGCCAACTGATACCGTAATAAAAGGAAGGTTGGACGGAACTCTGCCCCGTACGGGCGAACTCACTCCGGACATCCTGAGAAAGGCTCTGGGAATGAAGGAAAAAGATGCCTGTGCTCCAAGCAATGTTGCTGTTCCGCGTCCTCCGGCACTGTGCATGGGCTGCGGCCACAGAGATTTCTACACAGCCCTCAACAATGTGGTAAAGAACTATCCTACGGCCCGTGTATTCAGCGATATAGGTTGCTATACGCTGGGCTATCTGCCTCCGTTTCAGGCTATACACAGCTGCGTGGATATGGGAGCTTCCATAACAATGGCCATAGGAGCTTCGGAAAGCGGAGTACACCCGTCAATAGCCGTTATAGGAGACTCTACATTCACCCACAGCGGTATGACAGGACTTTTGGATGCAGTCAATATGGGGGCAAACATAACTGTCTGCATATCAGATAACCTTACTACCGGAATGACAGGCGGACAAGACAGCGCCGCCTTTGGTAGGATTGAGAACATCTGCCTTGGCATAGGAGTTCCAAAAGAACACGTAAGGCTGATTATCCCTCTTCCTAAGAACTACGCGGAAATGGAGAAGGTCATAAAAGAGGAAATAGAATATCGCGGAGTATCAGTTGTGGTATGCCGCAGAGAATGTATCCAGACCGCCAAAAGGCATCTTAAGAAGCAGTAAAAGTACAGAATATCAAAAGATTGCATTATGAAAAAAGATATAATACTGTCAGGTGTGGGAGGTCAGGGAATCCTCTCCATTGCTACCGTAATAGGTTGGGCCGCAGTAAAGAATAATCTATTCCTGAAGCAGGCCGAGGTTCACGGAATGAGCCAGAGAGGTGGCGATGTCCAGAGCAACCTAAGGCTTTCTTCCTCTCCTATCTTCAGCGATTTGATTCCTGAGGGAGAGTGCGAGCTGGTGATTTCCATGGAACCTATGGAAGCCCTCCGTTACCTGCCGTACCTTAAAAAAGGTGGATGGATAGTAACAAACAGCACTCCGTTCGTGAACATACCTCATTATCCTGAGGTGGATAGCATAAATGCAGACCTTCATCGCGATGCTAATGTAATTTCGTTTGATTCTGACCAGATTGCAAAGGAATGCGGAGCTCCGCGTTCATCAAACATGGTATTACTTGGAGCTGCTGCAAGGTATATTCAAATCCTGGATGTGGAGAACTTGAAAGAAGGCATCCGCAATGTGTTTATCCGCAAGGGAGAGAAGATTGTGGAAGACAACATCAAGGCTTTTGAGGCCGGTTATGCAGTTGCTGAAAAGAAATAGCGAAACAAAAGATATTATGGAAAGACCTATAGCCAGAAATGTCATAGATGAGATATTGGCCAAGATGGACATCTCCGATATATCACATGCCACCATCCGCCAATGTGTTGCTGTTGCCAACAAACTTGAGGAGCTGGAAAACATGCACTTCATTCATCTTGAGATTGGAGTTCCGGGAATATTGGCCTGCCCTGTGGGCATTGAGGCCCAAAAGAAAGCCCTCGACAGCAACATAGCCCACGAATACCCGCCGATTGGAGGAATTCCTGCGCTGAAGCAAAACGCATCAAAGTTCCTGAAAGCGTTTGCAGACGTTGATATAGATTCTGAATGCATCGTGCCTACCGTGGGCTCTATGCAGGGCAGCATGAACCTCATCTTGGAGTGTTCTCAGCTCAATCCGAAAAAGGACACCATCCTTTACATAAATCCGGGGTTTGCTCCAAATATGCTGCAGGCCAAGATCAACAACATCAAATCAGAGGCTTTTGACATTTACGAATTCCGCGCAGACAAGCTCCGGCCGAAACTTGAGGAATATATGTCCAAGGGAAATATTGCCGCTGTGCTGTACTCAAATCCCAACAATCCTGCCTGGATTTGCCTCAGCGAAGAAGAACTCAGGACTATTGGAGAACTTGCAACGAAATACGATGTTGTTGTGCTTGAGGACCTTGCATATTTCTGCATGGACTTCCGTCTGGATCTTTCAAAGCCCTACCAGCCACCGTTCCAGCCAACGGTTGCAAAGTACACAGACAACTACGTCATTATGATGTCTTCTTCAAAGATATTCAGCTATGCGGGTGAAAGAATTGCCGCCGTATGCTTCTCTCCTAAGCTCTATTACCGCGAATACCCTGCCCTTAGACAGAAATATGGAATAGGAAGGATGGGCGACAACTTTGTGCTTACATATCTATATGCAGCATCTTCAGGAGTCTCTCATTCAGCGCAGTACGCATACGCCGCCCTGTTGGGAGGAGCCGCCGACGGCAAGATAGACTTCATTTCCGAAATGTCCAAATACGGCCAGAGAGCCCACCGTTCAAAAGAGATATTTGAAAAACACGGATTCCATATAGTTTATGACAAAGACCTGGACCGCAAGGTCGGAGACGGTTTCTTCTACACCATCGGATACCGCAGCCTGAGTTGCTCCGAACTCATGTACGACCTTATAAGATGCGGAATAACAGCCATATCCTTAGACTCCACAGGAAGCCGCCAGAACGGCATAAGAGCCTGTGTATCAAGGCTCAGTTCAGAAGAAGATTTTGAAAGTCTGGACCTTAGGCTCGGTCTTTTTGAGCAGATTCAGAAAGAAAAGAACTCTTAGCCGAACAATAGACAGCAACAAAAATGGCAGAAATTAAATATGTAACAGCGGCTGAGGCTGTAAAATGTATCAAAAGCGGAGACGGAGTATATTTTCAAGGCAGCACAGCCGTTCCGGAAGTTCTCCAGCAGGCCCTTGCCGACAGAGCATCTGAACTCCGCGATGTAAAAATCTACAGCGCATTCTGCATTCCAAGGGGAGTGGCTCCGTTCTGCAAACCAGAATACAGAGATGCCTTCATAACAAGAAGTCTCTTCCTCTGTGCAGACCAGAGAGAATGGGTGGCAAGCGGAGACGGAAGCATGATTCCTGCTTTCTTGGGAGAAATTCCTTTCCTTTTCCGAAGCGGCCAGCTTCCAGTAGATGTGGCATGCATAAACTGCTCATTGCCAGACCAAGACGGATATTGCAGCTACGGAATTTCGGCAGACCTTGCAGTTTCGGCCGTGGAAAGCGCAAATTTTGTCATAGCGCAGATCAACAAGAGCATCCCCTACTTATATGGAGGAGCCAGAATACATATTTCCAAAATCCATGCAGCAGTAGAATGTGACATTCCTCCTGTTGCCATGGAGTTTGGAGAACCCACTGATATAGAGCGCGCCATAGGTAACAATATAGCATCTGAGATTCCAGACGGAGCCACGCTCCAGATTGGAGTTGGCGGAATCCCCAACGCCGTGCTCAACGCAATCAAGCACCACAAGCATCTGGGCCTGCATACCGAAGCAATGACAGACGGTGTTGTAAGGCTCATGGAAGAAGGCGTAATAGACAATAGCCTAAAGAAGTTCCGCCCGGGCAAAGGCGTTGCTTCACTTGCCCTTGGCAGCAAGCACATGTACGAGTTCCTGCACTATAACAAAGATATGGAGTTCTACGATGTCGCTCTTACCAATGACCCTCAGATCATCCGCCAGAACCCCAAGGTGATGGCTATCAATTCCGCCCTTGAGATCGACCTTACCGGCCAGATCTGCGCAGACAGCATCGGTGAGAAAATATTCTCCAGCGTAGGCGGCCAGCACGACTTCATGTATGGAGGCGCTCTTTCTGAAGGCGGAAAAACCTTTATCGCCCTCCCTGCTGCAACCAGCAAAGGCAAGAGCAAGATTGTTCCTACACTGACTCCCGGAGCCGGAGTGGTCACAACCCGCTTCCAGGCCCAATACATAGCTACAGAGCACGGCATCGTTTATCTGAGGAACAAAGATTTGGCACAAAGGGCCAAGGCTCTTATCTCGATTGCAGAACCTTCTGCACGTGAAGAACTGGAGAAAGCCGCAGTCAAACGCTTCGGCTACAGTTTCTTGAGGCTCAAGCAATAAGATATATATTCCTGGTTATTGATACTCAATAAAAGCAGCATTGAATACTCTTTGCTGCTTTTTATTGTTTATTTATCCAGATACATTATCTTTATAATCGAAAAAACTTTCCTTATGAAACGATACTTTTGCATTCCAATTGTTTTAATACGGATTCTCGTAGTCACTGCTATTTTACCTCCGTGCCTGTTTGCCCAGTCCACCTTCAAGTTCTACGATGACATCTCTCTTCCCCAGACTGATGCCTGGAACTTTGTAAGACAGGGAGAGGTTTCACCCTCAATGTACACAGGTACCATCAACCTCTCAGTTCCTATCTATGAATACAAAGACAAGGACTTCACCATACCTATTACCGCAACCTATTCCTCCAACG
>CALBPX010000117.1 GCA_937899055.1 uncultured Bacteroidales bacterium | reverse complement strand
CGGACTCAGCGCAACTCCGGCCAAGACTACCAGTGTGGGAAGAGGAAGAGACACTTCTTATTCGGTAACCAACTTTGCTCCTTCGGCCAGGTTTGACTACAGAATATCGCAGGACAGATTCCTCAGACTCTACTACTGGGGAAGAACCAGCCAGCCTAGCCTGAACCAGTTGCTCCCCATTCCGGACAATTCCAATCCGCTTTATGTACAGGAAGGTAACGAAAACCTCAACCCTTCATTCTCCCACAGGGTAGGAGGCGAGTACAGGACCAACAACCGCAAGAACTTCAGTTTCTTCAGCATCAATATGGAAACATCCTACACCACAAAGAGCATCATCAACCAGAAGCGTTATGACTCCGACGGTGTACAGCACAGCAAGTACATAAATGCAGACAAGGGCGTGTACAATTTCTCTGGCGGCGTCTTCTTCAACTCCAAGATTGCCAAGAGCAACTTTACGGTGAATGTATTCTCAAGAATGAGTTTTGGAAACGGAATAAGCTATGTTGCTTCCAGCGGAGATTTCCTGGAAAACGAAACCAAGAGCCTCAATGTAAACCTCAATTTGGGCCTGACATACAGGACAGACAACTTTGAGGCCCGTATAGGCGGAGGAACAAACTTCCGCAACGCATGGTACAGTGTAAAGAGCCTGGACGATGTCCAGACTTGGTCCAACAGAATTTCCGGAAGCGTAAACTGGACCTTCCTCAAGACCTTCAACATCACTACGGATGTCACCCACCGTTTCTACAACGGATATTCAGCCGGGTTCGGCCAGAGCCAGACAATTTGGAACGGTGAGGTTTCCAAGACCTTCTTCAACAACGCATTTACCTTTAAGGTAAGGGTTTACGACATCCTCAACAAGAGCCGCAATACCTACCGTACAACATCGGAAAACTACTTTGAAGATGTTACCAACAACACCCTCGGACGCTATCTGATGTTCACCCTGACATACCGCTTCGGAAGCTTTGGCGGAGTGAATATGCGCGAGGCAAGGCGTAATGGCGGCGGATTTGGCGGCCCTCCTCCAGGAGGTGGCGGCGGATTCGGCGGTGGCAGAAGAAGATAATTCACAGATATGAAAGAAGCGGAAGATCCTTCAGTCTTCCGCTTCCTTTCTTTGTCCGGTGTAGGCTCTCATTTTCTGTATCAGAGCCTTCATGTCTTCAGGAAGAGGCGAATCAAAGTTCATCTGCTCCCCCGTGGAAGGATGTACGAACCCAAGAGTCTTGGCATGGAGGCCCTGTCTGGGAAGAACCTTGAAGCAGTTCTCCATAAACTGTCTGTATTTGGAGAATATGGTTCCCTGAAGAATCCTGTTGCCTCCGTAGCGTTCATCGTTGAACAGAGGATGCCCCAGATATTTCATGTGAACCCTTATCTGATGTGTTCTTCCGGTTTCAAGAATGCACTCAACTACAGTAATATAGCCAAACCGTTCAAGCACTCTGTAATGAGTTACGGCGTGCTTGCCTTTTGAAGGGTCTTTGCTTACGGTAAATCTCATGCGGTCAGATTCGTCGCGCGTGATGTTGCCGTCTATGGTGCCCTGGTCCTGGTCTATGTTTCCCCAGACAATGGCAACATATTTTCTCTTGGTAGTATGGTCGAAGAACTGTTTTGCAAGCTTGAGTTGGGCTTCTTCGTTCTTGGCTATTACAAGAATTCCGGAAGTGTCTTTATCTATGCGGTGGACAAGAATTCCGTGCTCTCCTCCTAGATGGTATGCTACGGCGTTGACCAGCGTACCTGAGAAATGCCCGTGCCCTGGATGTACCACCATGCCGGCTTCTTTGTTGATAACCAGAACGTCATCGTCTTCATATACTATGTCCAGAGGAATATTTTCCGGCCCTATGTCGCGGACTCTCTTTTCATACGGAAAGACCAGCTGGATTTCATCCAGAGGCTTAACCTTGTAATTGGATTTAGCAACGGCGCCGTTCACCCTCACATAGCCGGCCTCTATGGCCATCTGCACGCGGCTCCGCGATGTTTCAAACATCTTGGACGTAATGTATTTGTCCAGTCTTACCATAGACTGGCCCCTGTCTGCTATGAACTTGTAGTGTTCAAAGAGCTCCTCTACATTTTCGTCGTCGGTGTCGTCTTGGATTTCTTCCGTGGAATCGTAGTTGAGCAATGCAGACTCTCCTTCCTGCAACAGTTCAGAAGGTTGCTTGCTCAGGCTGAAGGCAAGTTTTTTTACGGTATTTTTCTTTTTGGCCGAACCCATTGCTAAAGTTCAGGTTCATCGTCGTTTGAAGGAGCCTCGGCTTCTTCTTCAACTTCCTTAAGTTCCTCTTCCTGAGTGTCTTTAGGCAGGGCTATGGTAGTGTCCCGCACCTGGTCTTTAGCATGGACATTCTTGCGGTTGACTTCTGCAAGCTCCTTGTTGAGCGTAAGAAACAGGGTAACTCCGGCTCCCATTCTTGCAGACTTGCCAATTGTAGGAGATGGTTCCTGCTTGTAAACCACGGAGTTAAGAGTATCGGCATAGGTCTTGACGGTAGCGTCAAAGACAATTCTGTCCAGATTGAGCGAATTGTATGTAAGCTCGCTTTTTACCCGGTGGTAGGGAACGGCAATCAGATTGGGAATTCTGGTCCAGCAATTGTCTGCGCTCAGACCCAGAGTAAGGTCTATTTCGCTCTGGGCGGGAATGTCGGTTCCGGGAACCAGAGGCCGCCCTCTGTAGGCCTGGCCCATGACGCTGTTTGTTGCAATATCCGGTACATATTTAAGCCGGCCGACCTTCAGGTTTGCGGCGGTAAGGTTGCTCTCGGCCTGCCGCAGCGAGTAACCCACAACATCCGGAGCCTTGACCATCATTGGCACCATAGAGTTGATGGTAACCAGAATGTTACGGTTTTTCTTGACCTTTGAACCTGCACCCGGAGTCTGTTTCAGAACCTGACCCGCATGGAGCTGAGGAATGTAAACAGAGTCTGTAATCTTGATTCTCAGGTGATTGCTCTTGGCAAGTTTCTGAGCCTGCCCTATTGTCATGTTGGAAAAATCCGGAACATCCAGACTCTTGCCGTGCCTTGTAAAGCCCTTGAGCAGCCAAAAAAGCAGCAATACGCAGATGAAAGCCGAAGCAATGGCCAGAATCAGGTGTTTCAGCCACCAATATTTATTTTCTTTTACTTTTTTGTTCTTAGTTGCCATAATGCACAAATATACAAAAACTGCATTAAATAAAATGGGCTGACCCTATGGCCAGCCTCATAAATTTCATCTTTAAAAACAGATTAGAACCTGTCCTCAGAAGAAACTGTCAGTTTTTTTCTTCCTCTTCTGCGACGTGCAGCAAGAACTCTCCTTCCGTTAGGAGTGCTCATTCTCTCTCTGAATCCGTGCTTGTTGCGTCTTTTGCGGATGGAAGGCTGGAATGTACGTTTCATATCTTTAAATCTTTATTATTTTCTACACTTTCCGTCAATTGGGCTGCAAATATAAGATTTATTTCCCAAACACCAAAAAAATCTTGTTTCAACCCTAATCAACACTATAGTGGTCCTATTTTCTGGGACCATTATATTAATCATTAGAATCCCAGATCTAAGCAATATCTCGAAAGCATCATGTTTGTCAAGATAGTGATAATTCGCTTGAACTGTATCTTTCACTTTCGCGGCAGACAGTATTTCTAACTATTATCCCGTCTTTGACACTTTGAATTTATTGGGCAGGGGGTATTTCGAGGTCTCATGGGGCTGTATGGCCGTTTCGAGGCCTC
>CALBPX010000116.1 GCA_937899055.1 uncultured Bacteroidales bacterium | reverse complement strand
CTTTCCCTACACGGCGCTCTTCCGATCTCCGGGCGCAGGAGCAGGAGGCCAACGCTGCTGCGGGGATTGATTTGAGACGGTGAACAAACGGTGCAACACGCGGGGATTGATTTGAGACGGTGAACAAACGGTGCAACGTAGTAGGGTTGATGTGTGGAGTGTAGTACGTAATATGTTGAATGATAGGGAGGTATGAAAAATCTCTTCCGTGAAAGTGGGAGGAAAAAATTGGACAATAGGCTGAGATATAGATATTTATACCTAAGATGACCGATTTTAGATTGATATGGCAAATAAGATAGACAGAGTTCCGGTTAGGGAACAGGACCCTAAGGTTAGGGCTAAAAACTTTGATGAGGTATGCTTTGGCTACGATGCCCAGGAGGCGCAGCTCGAAGCTTCCAGGTGTCTTAACTGCAAGAAGCCCAGATGTGTGGAGGCGTGTCCGGTTGGAATCAAGATTCCGGTGTTTGTGAGTCAGGTGCTGAGTGGCAACTTTCATGCGGCGTACGAAACTATCAGTCAGGACAGCTCGCTTCCGGCAATCTGCGGCAGGGTGTGTCCTCAAGAGACTCAGTGTGAGGGAAGCTGCATCCTCGGTGTCAAAGGCGAGCCGGTGTCTATAGGCAAGCTTGAGCGTTTTGTGGCTGACTACGAGCGGGAGCAAGGCGCTGCTGGGCTTGAGGGTGCTGCTGTGGTTGCTGGGAGTGAGGGTGTTACTGGCGCTGCTGGGACGATGGGCGTTGAAGGAGGTGTTGGAATGGAGAATGCTGCTGGGACGGAGGCTGCTGCTGGGCTTGAGGGTGCTGCTGTGGTTGCTGGGAGTGAGGGTATTACTGGCGTTGCTGGGACGATGGGCGTTGAAGGAGGTGTTGGGATGGAGAATGCTGCTGTGATGGAGAATGCTGCTGGGATGAATGGTGCTGCTGTGGTTGCTGGGAGTGAGGGTGTTACTGGCGTTGCTGGGACGATGGGCGTTGAAGGAGGTGTTGGGATGGAGGCTGCTACACGGGCTGCTGAGATGGAGGCTGCTGGACGAGTTGCTGGGGCGTTGGACGGCGTAGTGGGCGTGGGGAACGGGATTAAGGTTGCTGTTGTGGGAAGCGGACCGGCGGGGCTGGCCTGTGCCTCGGACCTGGCAAAGCTGGGCTACAATGTAACCATCTTTGAGAGCCTCCACAAGCCGGGCGGGGTGCTTACATACGGCATTCCGGAGTTCAGGCTTCCAAAGAAGACTGTTGTAGAAAAGGAAATCCAGAAGCTCCTGGATATGGGAATACATATAGAAACAGACGTGTTTGTTGGCCGGACGGTTACCATAGACGAACTTATGGACAAGGAAGGCTTCAAAGCCGTATTTGTGGGAACAGGAGCCGGTCTTCCTCTGTTCCTCGGAATTCCGGGCGAGAACCTCAACGGCGTTTTTTCGGCCAACGAATACCTAACCCGCAACAACCTTATGCAGGCCTTCAACAAGGATTCCGACACACCAATCTTCCGTGCAAAGAAAGTGTGCGTTGTTGGCGGCGGAAACGTGGCCATGGACGCAGCCCGTACTGCGCTCAGGCTTGGAGCGGAAGTGACAATAGTCTATCGCCGAGGAGAAAAGGAACTTCCGGCACGCGCAGAAGAAGTGCACCACGCAAAGGAAGAAGGCATAAATTTCCAGCTGCTGACAAATCCGGTTGAGGTGCTCGGCGATGATAAAGGCTGGGTGAGGGGAATTCGCTGCATCCGCATGGAACTCGGCGAGCCGGACGCAAGCGGACGTCGCAGTCCAATTCCGATTCAGGGCTCTGAGTTTGACATTGAGGCAGATGCTCTGATAGTGGCCCTCGGCACCAAGATTAACCGTCTGATTGCCGACACCACCCCAGGACTTGATACAGACCGCAAAGGACGGCTGCTGACATCGGATACGGCAACTTCGCGCCCTGGAGTCTTTGCCGGTGGAGACGTAGTGACCGGAGCCGCAACCGTGATACTCGCCATGGGTGAGGGCAGAAAGGCCGCCGCAGCAATACACCGCTACCTATGTGGCGAATAATTCATCGGTTATACTTGATGGCGGGACGGATAGAAGTTGTCTGCACTCAATGAAACTTATTATCTTTGTGACCAGTTATGCCTACAATATTTATAATATTTGGTTTTTAACCATGGCTTTAAAAAGCATGAGATTTCTTTGATTGAAGGTTTAATAGAAGAGAATTGCGGTGTAATCAAAGAGCGTTGTAAAGAATATTTTAAGAAATAGAACAGTTTTAAGATAATACTCAGCGATGGCACAAGTACAGAAGCCTAGTATTCCAAAGGGCACAAGAGATTTTACTCCGGAGCAGATGGCCGGAAGAAACTACATATTCGACACCGTCAAGAGTGTATTCAAGAAGTTCGGCTACAAGCCGATAGAGACTCCGTCTATGGAGAACCTTTCTACGCTGCTTGGCAAGTACGGGGAGGAGGGCGACAAGCTCCTTTTCAAGGTGCTCAACAGCGGTGATGCTTTCTCCAAAATCTCCATCCAAGATTTCCAGATGTTGATAGTAGGTGGAGGTGAGAGAGCCTCAGTGGCTTCAGAGCAAGTGAGTGCTGGAGGAGAGTCCTGCAACGCAACGCCGGTGATTAACAGCAATGCCCTGAGTCTTAAGGTGTGTGAAAAGGGTCTTAGGTACGACCTCACCGTTCCGTTTGCACGATATGTGGTTCAGCACCGAAGTGAGATAACTTTCCCGTTCAAGCGATATCAGATTCAGCCGGTATGGCGTGCGGATCGTCCGCAGAAGGGGCGCTACCGCGAATTTTACCAGTGCGACGTGGACGTAATCGGAAGCCGCAGCCTCCTCAACGAGCTGGAACTTGTCCAGATAGTTGACGAGGTCTTCGGAATCTTTGGCATCAATGTATGCATCAAGATAAACAACCGCAAGATATTAAGCGGTCTTGCTGAGGTAATGGGTTTCCCTGAAAAGCTGGTGGAAATCACCATAGCTATGGACAAGATAGACAAGATAGGTCTTGAAGCCGTGAAGGAGGAGATGCTCTCCGATGGTGTGGACGAAAAAGGCTTTTCCATCCTTGAGCCGGTGCTCACTTTCAGCGGCACCGCCGAGGAGAAGCTCTCCCTCATCAGCAATGTAGTAAATGACAGTGAAACAGGGCGTAAGGGCGTGGACGAACTCAAGACTCTGTTTGACCTCATAGCCAAGGCAGGCATTTCCCAGAAGGTGGAGGTTGACCTGTCTCTGGCCCGCGGACTGAACTACTATACGGGTGCAATCTTTGAGGTCAAGGCCCTGGATTTTGCAATAGGCAGCATCTGCGGCGGAGGAAGGTACGATAACTTGACCGGCATTTTCGGCCTTCCGGACGTATCCGGAGTGGGCATATCGTTTGGAGCAGACCGCATCTACGACGTGCTGCTCGGTCTGGATAAGTTCCCTAAGGAGGCAATCGGGGGTACAAAGGTTCTGCTATCCAACATGGATGAAATATCGGCTGAGTACCTGCTTCCTCTGGCCCAATCGCTGAGGAAAAAAGGCATAAGCTGCGAGCTCTATCCAGACTCGGCCAAGCTTAAGAAGCAGTTTGAATACGCAGAAAAGAACCACATTCCGTTCCTGGTAATTGCAGGAGAAACGGAGGTTGCCAACAATACGGTCAATATCAAGAATCTTGAAACCGGCAACCAGACTACCGTACCTCTTGCAGAAGCACCTGCCTTCCTGTCATAACGCACGGGCAGGTTCCTGTAAGAAAAATTTGGAAATACAGAAATTTGTGTATCTTTGCATAAAAGGATAAACAAATCCGAAAATTGCGTGGTTCTACTATCAGCGTCGGTGAGTTATCCTTTTTTCTTTTTATACATTGTACTTGCTGCCAGTTCGTGACGCTCTGTCCCCAGACTCGCCGGTTCGCATCGGTTTCCCCTATTTTCAACAACCAGTTTTGCCGGATCTGGCTCGCCTACGCCTGGCACATTGGTATGTCGCGTAAGGGGACATGCATATTGAGTTACCCATCCCTCTTTTTAAGTGGCAGAATCCGGCGAGCCGGAAAGAGTCACGTGCGCAAGTTTGCCACCATCAGCTTGCTGGATCCATGGCACTTCTCCACTTTGTTTATGCATAAGTGGGTATTGAGTTACCCCGACGCCTTCGGTGTCGGCAAATCCGGGCGAGCCCGGTGTACAAGAAAACCCCAGGAATGCCAAGCAGGCTATCGCCACCGGTTGGAATTCAGACAGGAAAGTCGAGCCGAACATTCAAAACGATCGCAACGATGGAAGATGTTGTAAATAAAGGAAATAATACATACATTTGCATATGACTCCATTTCTCCCCATATCCCCTGAATCCAGGGTTGTTCTCCTGATTGGTCGTCGGGGGGGTGGGTATCAAGTGGCTTAAAATCAGAGCATTACATATTATATCCACTCTTTCCTGCTCGGGGAAGGGGTGGATGTCGTGTATTATGCCGTAACGGGATATGTCTGAAATCATTACAATAAAACTCAACATCATGCGGAAAAAACTCAATTACGAAGCACCTGAGGTCGAGGTGTTCTCCGTCAATCTGGAAGGCTGCATCGCCGTCAGCCAGACCGACTTTACAGTCAACGATCCCTTCTCCGATCACACGGAAGAGAATGAATGGTAACCCTTAAAATCCTTAAGACATGAAGAGAGTATCTATCCTCATAGCCGCCGTGGCGGCACTGGTCCTCTGCGCCTGCAGCAAAGAAAACGCAGCAACGAATCCCGCTGAAACCGGGAAGGTAAGACTCAACGTTCAGTTCGACGTGACCTCCATCGTCCCTTCCACCAAGGCCGTGAAGTCCGGCTGGGAGAACGGAGACATCATCTATTGCTGGTTCGACGAGAACACCAGCCAGGATCCCGACATGACGCTGACTTATGACGGCAGCGCATGGAAGGCATCGGAAGTTGAT